>NZ_CBDRFA010000004.1:0-182145 GCF_965343085.1 Nocardiopsis synnemataformans
GCCGCCGCCCCGATCGCCGTTCCTACTCCCGAACGAGCATCCGCCCGGACCTGTCCTCGGGCCCCACGTCCCGACCGCGCAGGAGGGTGCGGCGCACCCGCCCGAGCAGTTCGGCCCCGTCGTAGGGGCTCACCGGGTTGCGGTGCTCCAGCGCGCGCACGTCCACCCGGAAGGACTCCTCCGGGGCGACCACGGCGAAGTCGGCGTCGGCGCCCTCAGCGATGGCGCCCTTGCCGCGCAGTCCGGCCACCCGCGCGGGCCCGGACGACATCCACCGCACCACGTCCGCCAGGGACCCGCCGCGGCGGCGGGCCTCGGTCCACACCGCGGAGAAGCCCACCTGGAGCCCGGACACCCCGCCCCACGCGGTGCCGAAGTCGCCGGTGTCCAGGTCCTTGAGGTCGGGGGTGCTGGGCGAGTGGTCGCTGACCACGCAGTCGATCAGCCCGTCGGCGAGCGCGCGCCACAGCAGGTCGCGGTTGGCCGCGTCCCGGATGGGCGGGCAGCACTTGTACTGGGTGGCCCCGGCGGGCACGCCCTCGGCCTCCAGCGTGAGGTAGTGCGGGCAGGTCTCCACCGTCAGCGGCACCCCGTCAGCCCTGGCCTGGGCGATCAGCGGCAGCGCGGAGGCACTGGACAGGTGCAGCACGTGCGCGTGGGTGCCGGTGGCCCTGGCCACGTCGATCACCCGGGCGATCGCCTCGTTCTCGGCGGTGTCGGGCCGCGAGGCCAGGAAGGCGGCGTAGTCGCGTCCGGCCGCGGGCGGCGCCCCGTCCAGGACGCCGGGGTCCTCGGCGTGCACGATGAGCCGGCCGCCGAACTCCCCGATCGCCTCCGCGGCCGAGTACAGCTCCTCCGGGGACAGGTGACCGAACTCCTCCACCCCCGACGGGGACAGGAACGCCTTGAACCCGAACACTCCGCGCTCCCAGAGCGCGGCGAGCTCCTTCGTGGCGCCGGAGCGGCTGTTCTCGGGGACCGCCCCTCCCCAGAAGCCCACGTCCACGGCGAGCTTGCCCTCGGCGGCGGCCTGTTTGGCGTCGAGCCCGGCGACGGTGGTGGTCGGCGGCACGCTGTTGAGCGGCATGTCGACCAGGGTCGTGATCCCGCCCAGGGCGGCGGCCCGCGTGGCGGTGGCGAAGCCCTCCCACTCGGTGCGCCCGGGCTCGTTGACGTGCACGTGGGTGTCGACCAGGCCGGGAAGCAGCACCTCCTCCTCGGCCAGGGTGATCTCGCGGCGGGCGATGAGCGGCGCGAACTCCCCCTCCAGGACGTTGACCACGCGCCCGTCGCGCACCCCGACGGTGACGGGCCTCTCCCCCTCGGGGGTGAGGGCGCGGCGGGCGCGGACGGCGAGATCGTGCTGGGTCATCTGTGTCACTGCTCCTGTCCCACCCGTCGGCTGGCCAGGTCGACGAGTGTACGGGTGTCGGTTCCGGCGGCGTCGGCCACCTCGGCCTCGTCCAGCGCACCGCAGCGTACCCCGCTCACCAGGGCGGCGGCCAACGCCTGGGCGGTGGCGGGCTCGTCCAGCACGCCCCCGGCGACGGCGCCGAGGTAGGCGCGCAGGCGAGCGGCGGCGGGTGCGAAGGCCTCGCGGTAGAAGACGTAGGTGGCCAGGTAGCGGGTGGGCAGCTGGTGCGGGTGCAGGTCCCAGCCCTGGTAGAAGCCGCGTTCCAGGGAGCGGCGGACCAGGGAGGCGTGCAGGCGCCAGGCGGCGTGCACCTCCTCGGCCGTGCCCACGGGCAGCACGTTGGTGGAACCGTCCGAGAGCCACACCCCCGTTCCGGCGGCGGCCACCTGCATGACGGCCTTGGCGTGGTCGGCGACCGGGTGGGCCATGCTCTGGTAGGCGGCGGTGATCCCGCAGGCGGCGCTGTAGTCGTAGGTGCCGTAGTGCAGGGCGCTGACCCGGCCCTGCCCGGCGCCGATCATGCGGGCGACGGCCACCGTGCCGTCGGGGAGCAGGACCGACTGCGGGGTCTCGATCTGCAACTCGAACCGCAGCCGCCCCTCGGGCAGCTCCAGGCGCCGCTCCAGCTCCTCGGCGAGCCAGACCATCGCCTCGACCTGCTCCACGGAGGTGATCTTGGGCAGGGTGAGCGCCAGCCCGTCCGGCAGGCCGCCCAGCTCCTCCAGGAGGGTGTGCAGGAACAGCGCGAGGCTGCGGGCGCCGCGGGCGCGTCCGGCGGCCTCCATGCCCTTCATCCGGACGCCGAGGACGGGCGGGGCCTGTCCGGCGCCCAGGTCGGAGCACAGGGCGCGGGCGGCGTCGACGGTGTCGCGGTCCTCCTGCGCGTCACCCCGGTCGCCGTAGCCGTCCTCCAGGTCCACGCGCAGGTCCTCGACCGGCTCGCGGGCGAGCTTGTCGCGCAGGCGGGGCAGGACCCCGGCCACGGCGTCCTCGTCCACACCGGTGGCGGCGGCCAGCGCCGCGGCGTCGGGCGCGTACTCGTCCAGGCTGCGCAGGGCGGCCTCGCCCCACTCCCGGACCAGGCCTGTCCGGACGCGGTCCGCGGGGACGTAGACGGTGTGCACCGGCTGGCGGGCGCCGGAGGAACCCGGGTAGTCGCGGACGAGCCGGGCGTCGGCGTCGGCCAGGCGGGCGTTCAGTCCGGCGGTGAGTACGTCCAGACCGAGATCGGGTTCCCTGCGGCGGTTCTCGGACCGGTCCTGTTGCACGTGTATGTCCTCTCCCAGGCTAGTTTTTCCTATCGTGGATAGTAACTTTTGCTATCCGGAATAACAAGAGAGCCCGGGGTGTCCAAGATCCCGGGACGCAGGTTCCCGGACCACCGGAACGCCGCCGTTCCACGTGCTATAGAAGACAGTGAGCCGGAAACCGTCCTCCCCCCGCGGAGGCAGGACCCCGAACCCACGGCCCTCAGCATCGGAGCACGATCCTTGTCAGCCCCACAGACCTCTCTACACCCTGAAGACCAGGGCAAACGCGGACGCCCCAGCGGCGTGCAGTCCCTCGACCGCGCCTTCTCCCTGCTGGAGATCATGGCCGAGGCGGGCGGCGAGACCTCGCTGAGCCAGCTAGCCGAATCCTCGGGGCTCCCGCTGCCGACCATCCACCGCATCATCCGCACCCTGGTCGGCAACGGTTACGTGCGCCAGCTGCCCTCCCGCCGCTACGCGCTGGGCCCCCGGCTGATCGGGCTGGGCGACAAGGCCTCGCAGATGCTGGGCACCTGGGCACGCCCGCACCTGGCGCAGCTGGTGGAGGACCTGGGCGAGACCGCCAACCTCGCCATGCTCGACGGCGACAAGGTCGTCTACGTCGCACAGGTGCCCTCACAGCACTCCATGCGCATGTTCACCGAGGTGGGGCGCCGCGTGCTGCCGCACTCGGCGGGCGTGGGCAAGGCACTGCTGTCCCAGCTCGACGACGAGGAGGTGCTGGCCACGGTCCGCCGCACCGGCATGCCCGCCGCCACCGACCGCACCATCACCGACCCCGACGACTTCCTCACCGAGCTGCGCCGGGTCCGTTCGCAGGGCTTCGCCGTGGACGACGGCGAGCAGGAGGTCGGCGTGCGCTGCGTGGCGGTCCCCGTCGCGGGGGCGCCCTCGGGGATGGCGGTGTCGGTGTCGGGCCCCGAGGCCCGGGTGAGCTGGGAGTTCGTGGACCGCGCCGCCCCCATCGTGCGGCGCTGCGCCACCCTGCTGGCCACCGACCTCAACAACCAGACGTAACAGACCGGGCCAGGGAGATCCCCGGCCCGGCCTGTTCGCGTCGATCTTGTACCCATAGCCGGCGTCGGCGCCCGAGCCCCGCTGTAAGTACAGGACCAACGCAGGTCAGGGCCCCATGCACCACACCGGCAACACGTCCGGTCAACCCGTCAGGTGGGCTGGTCGAAGCCCAGCTTGCGCAGCTGCTTGGGGTCGCGCTGCCAGTCCTTGGCCACCCGCACCCGCAGGTCCAGGAACACCCGGCGGCCCAGCAGGGCCTCGATCTGCTTGCGGGACCGCGAACCCACGTCGCGCAGACGCGAGCCCTTGGACCCGATCACGATCGCCTTCTGGCTGGAGCGCTCCACGTACAGCGACGCGTAGATGTCCACCAGCTCCTTGCCCGGGCGGGTGTTCTCGCGCTCGTACATCTCGTCCACGACCACCGCGATGGAGTGCGGCAGCTCGTCGCGCACACCCTCCAGTGCCGCCTCGCGCACCAGTTCGGCCACCAGCATCTCGTCCGGCTCGTCGGTGAGGTCGCCGTCCGGGTACAGCGGCGGCCCCTCCGGCAGGTGCGAGCAGAGCACGTCGGTGACGGTCTCCAGCTGGAAACTCCCCTGAGCCGAGACGGGGACGATGTCGGCCCAGTCACCCAGCTCGTTCACCGCCATCAGGTGACGGCCCACGGCGTCCCGGTCCACCAGGTCGGTCTTGGTCACCAGGGCGACCACGGGGGTGTTGGTCTGCTCCGCCAGCTCCTTGGCGATGTAGGTGTCGCCCCGCCCGATGGGCTCGTTGGCGGGCAGGCAGAACGCGATCACGTCCACCTCGACCAGGGTGGACCGCACCAGCGAGTCCAACCGCTCACCCAGCAGGGTGCGCGGCTTGTGCAGGCCGGGCGTGTCCACGATGATCAGCTGCGCGTCGGGCCGGTGCACGATCCCGCGCACCGTGCGCCGCGTGGTCTGGGGCCGGTTGCTGGTGATCGCCACCTTCTGCCCGACCAGCGCGTTCATCAGGGTGGACTTGCCCACGTTGGGGCGGCCCACGAAGCACGCGAAACCGCTGCGGAAGCCTTCCGGGTGGGAGGGCATCCGCAACGGCAGGCGCAGCTTCTCCAGGTCGAGCTCGTTCATGCGTCCTTCTCAGCGCCGGGTGATGCTCGCGGGCACCCCGTCAGGGGCGGCGATCACCACCACCTGGGTCTTCAGGTCGTCCGCCACCGCGCGGTCGTCCTCGGTCAGCTCCGCGGCCTCGGTGACCACCACGGCGGCCTCCAGCGCGGCGGCCTCACCCGAGACGGCCGCGGCCACGGCCGCCTGGAGCGCGGACAGTCGGAGCGAGGGCAGCGACACCGTCGTGGCCACGTACGTGCGCCCGGTCTCGTCGCGCACCGCCGCGCCCTCCGCCGCCGCGTTGCGGGCACGGGAAGCCCGCGCGAGCGTGATGAGCTTGCCGTCCTCGGGGCCGAGCCCCGTCGTCTCCGTCACTGCTCCGTGCTCCTCACGTCGTCGTTCCCCTCCTGCGGCGCCCCTGCGGCGTCGGCGGGCAGGCGCTCCACCAGGACCGTGGTCATCCGGCTCCGGCGGCTGTTCTTGCCCTCGAGGGTGAGTCGGAGACCAGCGTATTCGGCCCGGTCCCCTCCCGCGGGCACCCGGCCCAGGACGAACGCCACGAGTCCGCCGACGGTCTCCACGTCCGCCACGTCCAGGTCGCGGTCCGGGAACAGCTCGTCCAGCTCGCCCAGCGGCAGGCGGGCGGTCACCCGCACCCGGTCCGCGTCGAGCCAGGCCACCGGCGGGATCTCGTGGTCGTACTCGTCGGTGATCTCACCGACGATCTCCTCCACGATGTCCTCCAGGGTGACCAGGCCCGCCGTGCCGCCGTACTCGTCGATGGCCACGGCGACGTGGTTGCGCTGCTGCTGCATCTCGCGCAGCAGCTCGTCGATGGGCTTGGTGTCGGGGACGTAGTTCGCCTGACGCATCACGTCGCCCGCGGTGAGCGGCACCTCGTCGTCGGTGCCCGCGGCGGCCGCCCAGCGGTCGCGCAGCTGGTACACCAGGTCCTTGAGGTAGACGATGCCGACCACGTCGTCCTCGTCCTCACCGGTCACCGGGATACGCGAGTACCCGCTGGCCAGCGCCAGGGTCAGCACCGCGTCGGCGTCGGCGTCACGGCTGGTGAACACGATGTCGGGGCGGGGCACCATCACCTCGCGCACGGGCGTGTCGTCGAGCTTGAACACCGAGTGGATCATCTGGCTCTCCTCGGGGTCGATGACCTCCCCCCGCTCGGCCAGGTCCACCAGCTGGCGCAGCTCCACCTCGGTGCTGAAGGGGCCCTCGCGGTCGCCCTTGGCACGCGGGGTGAGCGCGCGGCCCGCCCCCACGAACAGCTGGGCGATGGGGCCCACCACCACCTGGACCGGGTAGACGATCGCCGCGCTGGCGCGCGCGAAGGCCCCGGAGAACTGGCGGCCGAGGATGCGCGGCGCGATCGCGATCAGCACCGACTCCACCACGACCATCGCCGCGGCGGTCAACCCGAGGGCGGGCCAGCCCAGCCCCAGCAGGAACACCATGCCCACGGCGGCGGCCAGCACCGCGCACACCTCGCACACCACGCGCAGGAACAGCAGCACGTTGAGGTGGCGGGTGGGATCGGCCGACACCCGCTCCCAGCGGCGCCCGGCCTTGGCCACGCGCTCACCGGGGCTCGCCTCGGGCAGGCCCACGGACATCACACGGGTGACGGCGACCTCCGCGGCCACCAGGAAGCCCGCGACGGCGGTCAGTACCAGGGCGACCGCGAACGCGCTGATCCACTCCACGGGCTCACCTGTGGTCAGGGGGGCGACGTCGGGCCAGACCAACGGAGTCATCGGGTGCTCTCATCCCCTTCGGCCCCGGGCGCCTCGCGCTCGCGCCAGGCGGCGAGGATCTCGCCCTGGAGGCCGAACATCTCCTTGTGCTCCTCGGGCTCGGCGTGGTCGTAGCCCAGCAGGTGCAGGATGCCGTGCGTGCACAGCAGGTCGATCTCCGCCTCGGTGCCGTGCCCGGCCTTCTCGGCCTGGCGCTCGGCGACCTGCGGACAGATGATCACGTCCCCCAGGACGCCCGGCTCGCTCGTGCGGCCGGGGCCGCCGGGGCGCAGTTCGTCCATCGGGAAGGAGAGCACGTCGGTGGGACCCGGTTCGTCCATCCACCGCACGTGCAGATCGGCCATCGGCTCCTCGTCCACGAGCACGACGGACAGCTCGGCCAGCGGATGGACGCGCATGGCGTCGAGCACGTGGCGGGCCAGACGGGAGAGCCTCTCCTCGTCCACGGTGGTGACGCCGGACTCGTTGGCGACGTCGATACTCATCGTTGCGGCTGCCTTACCTAGGAATCGCGGGGCCGGGCAGCGCGCCCGGCCGGTGGTGCGGCGCGCCGGTCCGGCGCGCCCCCGGCAACCGAACCGGTGGACCCGCCTGTCGCGGGCCCACCGGTTCGAACGCCGTCGGGTCGTGTTCCCTGGACCGTTTCGGGCCCGGAGGCCTCCGGTGGAACACTCCCCTGCCTCAGTCTGCCTGTTCCTCGCCACCGGCGCTCTCCGGCTCCGGCGCGGCCGGGGTGTCGGAGGCGCCGCGCCGCGCGGATCCGCGGCGTGGGCGGCTCCCTCCGGCGGGGCCCCTGCGGTCGTCCCGCGCGGCGCCCTGGGCGGCGTCGTAGCGCCCGTAGGCGTCCACGATCTTGCCGACCAGCTTGTGCCGGACGACGTCCTCACTGCTCAGGCGGCAGAAGGCGATGTCGTCGATGTCACTCAGGATGGACTCGATGGTGCGCAGGCCGCTGGTCTGCCCGCCGGGCAGGTCGACCTGGGTCACGTCACCGGTAACCACGATCCTGGAGCCGAACCCCAGCCTGGTGAGGAACATCTTCATCTGCTCGGGCGAGGTGTTCTGGGCCTCGTCCAGGATGATGAAGGAGTCGTTCAGGGTGTTGTGCGTGAGCAGGAAGTCCTCGGTGACGTAGAGGGAGTCCTCCGCCGCCACCTGGATGCAGACGCACTCCTCGGTCCCGGCGGGCTCGATGGAGTCGATGAAGCGCATCGGACGGCCACCGCCGCTGACCCGGTACCTCTCCATCTTGCGTCCGAGCCGGAAGGGTGCGACCCCCTCCGGCAGCCGCAGGTCCAGGACATGGGCGTCATGGCGGTAGCCGACCTCCCTGTCCTTGGCCCGTCCCGGGGTCCTGCCCTCGGCGACGCGTGTGCGGACGTAGGCGACACCGCCGAGCGACTGCGCCAGGAACCTCACCGCCGCGCTCAGCATCGGGGAGGTCGTGACGTACTGGACCCGGCAGGTGCGGCCGCTCTGGGAGACCGGCCCCCCGTCGGAGTCCAACAGGCCCTGGAGCAGTGCGAGGCGAGCTTCGGCCGAGTTGTACAGGTAGACGTCCGGAACGAACTTCGTCGCCGAGGTGGTTCCGCACAGACCGAGTTCCCGCGTGATCGCGGTTACCGGGTTGGCGATGGTGATGACGTCCCCGGGCTGCGTCTCACGGTTGATGACGTAGTCCGGCCCCGACTTCCAGTTGATCCGGACCCCGGGGATGAGCTCCCCGAGGGCCTCGGCGAGTTCGGGGTCCTCGGTGGAGAAGCTCGGCGTCGTCGAACCCGTGAGGCACCCGTCTCCCAGGAGCAGTCCCAGGGCGTAGGGATCCATCGGCAGCTCCCGCGCGGGGAACTCCACTGGCTGGCTGAGCAGCGGAAGCTCGTACTTGCGGTAGTGAGCCCGCCGGAGGCCGCTCTCGCGGATCTCCTTGGCCGTGAGCACCCGGTGGGGTTTGCCCCGCCTGGTGTCGTCCCGGGTGCGCACGGACCACAGGTGGTCCTCCGAGCACAGGGTCGAGGCCCCGTCCTGGGTGGCGACCCGGTAGATCGCCTTGCGACCCTGCGGGTAGACCCCCAGGACCGGTGTCGGTTCACCGTTGGAGCCGACGACCAGGTCACCGACCTGGAGGTCGCCGATCGGTCGGAACCCCTCCGGAGTCAGAACGTTGGTGTGCACCGGCTGCGCCCGACCGCGCATGTACGCCAGCGGCGCGACCTCGATGGTCCCCGCCGCCATGAGCTTGGGGATGGAGTCGGGGTCGAGCATGTCGTGCAGGGCGTCGTAGAGCGGGCGCAGGTAGGGGTCGATCTTGTCGTAGAGGGTGCCGGGCAGGAAGCCCAGTCGTTCTCCGGCCTCCACCGCGGGGCGGGTGAGGATGATCCGGTTGACTTCCTTGTCCTGGAGCGCCTTGACCGCCTTGGCCATGGCCAGGTACGTCTTGCCGGTACCGGCGGGACCGATGCCGAACACCACCGTGCGCTGGTCGATGGTGTCGACGTAGCGCTTCTGGTTGAGCGTCTTGGGACGGATGGTCTTGCCGCGGTTGGACAGGATGTTGGTGGTCAGCACGTCCGCGGGGCGCTCGGCGCCGGGCGAGCTCAGCATGTGGACCATGCGTTCTATGGTGTCGGGGGTGACGTGGGTGCCGCTCTTGGCGAGTTCGATCAGCTCCTCGACGAGGCGGACCACGACGGCGGTCTCCTCCGGGGAGCCGCTGATGGTGAACTCGTTGCCGCGCACGTGGATGTCGCTGTCGAAGGCCCGCTCCAACGCCCTGAGGAGTTCGTCCCTGGAGCCCAGCAGGCTGACCATCGTGTGCTCGTCTGGCACCACGACCTTGACCTGGGTGTCCCGTGGCGGGTGCGTGTGCGTTGTCTCGGACATGGTGAGGCCGTGCGGCCGCTGTCCCTACCCTTCGATCGGGCGCCTGCCCGACCCCTGCGGGAGGCGCACCTGGTGGACGGTCCCGGCGCCGCGGACGGCACCAGGTCGGAGCTTCCTCGCCGGTGTTCCCAACGGCCACACCGAACCCTCAAAGCCCACAGCGACGAGTCTACCAATGCGCCTCCGCCCGACTCGATCCGTTATTTCCGCCTGTGGAAAACGTGCGGGAGTGGCGCCCGCGGAGGGGTGCGGACGGGGCGGCGGCGCGGAGAGCGGCCTCCGCCCGCCCGCGGGCTGAGGGGCCGGTCCCGGCCTACCCGGGGGGCCAGTTCAACCCGCGGCCGCCGAGCAGGTGCCCGTGGAGGTGGAAGACCGTCTGCCCGGCGCCGCTGCCGGTGTTGAACACGAGCCGGTAGCCCTGGTCGGCGATGTCCTCGGCCGCGGCCACCTCGTGCGCCACCCGGACGATCTCGTCGATCAGGCCGGTGTCCGCCGCGGCGGCCTCGGCGGCGGTGGGGTAGTGCTCGCGCGGAATGATCAGCACGTGCGTGGGCGCCTGGGGGTTGATGTCGCGGAAGGCGACCGCGCGCTCGCTCTCGCGCACGATCTCGGCGGGCACCTCCCCCTTTACGATCTTGCAGAAAAGACAGTCTTCCTGGGCCATCGCGCACCTTTTTTCCGTCTGCGCGGCCGCCGGAACGGCCGCCGTCTCGGGTTCGTCCGGGACCATGATGCCGCAGGTCCCCGTTGGGCGGGCCAACGGCGGAGGGCTCCCGCGGCGCCGTGGGCGAGCGGGTTCGGCGACGCTCGGCGCCCCGGGCGCGATAGGCTTTCCACCCGTGCGCGCCAGGTCGTCGGCTCCGTCCGGCCTCGGCCATATTCCCGCGTGTTCGGATCGAAACGCACGTCTACCTGGAAAAGAAGAGGTATGCCCTTTCGTAAACCCCGCGACAAGGGTGTGCGTCGAACTGATGTGACGACAGAAACCATGGTTGCCGGTGCCACCACGGCACCGCTCTCGGTGGAGTGGGACGCCGACCACGCCGTGACGGAGCTCTACCGGGAGCACTACCGTCCGCTCGTTCGGCTCGCCGCCCTGCTCGTCCGCGATCACGCGACCGCGGAAGAGGTCGTCCAGGACTCGTTCGTCGCCATGCACGGAGCGTGGCGCCGCCTGCGCGACCCGAACAAGGCCCTGTCCTACCTGCGCCAGGCCGTGGTGAACAAGGCGCGGTCCGTGCTCCGCCACAGGGCGGTCGTGGAGAAGCACGCGCCCAAGGCCCTGCCCGACGCGCCCAGCGCCGAACACGGCGCGCTGAGCCTGTTGGAGCGCGAAGCCGTCATCCGTGCCCTGCGCAAACTACCCACCCGTCAGCGAGAGGCCATCGTGCTCCGGTACTACGGCGACCTGTCCGAGGCACAGATCGCGGACGCCATGGGGATCAGCCGGGGCGCGGTGAAGAGCCACACGTCCCGCGGTATCTCCGCGCTCCGCTCTGTTCTGGAGCAGACGACATGACCAGCCCCACGAACCCCACGAACGATCCGTTCGAGAATCAGCTCCGCCACCTGCTCAAGGCCGAGGCCGACACGGTCACGACCTCTCCCGAGGCGTTGAACCTGATCCGTGAGCGCACCGAGCGCAACCGCGGTTCGGCCTGGTTCGGCATGCCCTGGCTACGTCCGGCGGTGGCGGTGGCGGGAGCCGCCCTGATCGCCGGATCCGTGGTCATCTCCAGCCCCCAGGTCCGCGACCACGTGCTGGAGATCGTCCCCGCGGGCGCCGACCGCGAGGGCGCGCCCGCCGAGGAGGAGGGGGAGGGCGGCGGTGTGGCCGTACCCGATCCCTCCACTGGCTCCGTGGACGGCACCACCCAGCAGGAGGAGGAGCCGCCGCGGGACCCGGCCGCCTCCCCCACCCCGGAGGACGACGTGGAGGAGCCCGCTCCCTCCGAGGAGGGCGTCACGGCCACCTCCACGTGTCCGGCGCCCGAGGAGTCCACCTCCCCCGCCCCGTCCGGCTCCGAGGAGGACAAGGACGAGAAGGCCGCTTCCGAGAAGGAGTGCGAGCCCAGCGACGAGCCGAGCAGCGGCGCGGGCGACGGGCCCACCGGTGAGGACGGCGGCGGCGACAGCGGGACCGGCGGGGAGGAGCCCTCCGGCGGCGGTGACGGTACCGGCGGCGAGGGCGGCGGCACCGGCGGCGACGGAAGCGGCACGGGCGGCACCGGCACCACCGGAGGCGACAGCGACGCCAAGACGGCTCCCGGCAGCTGACGCGCCCGTCCCGGGGCCGGTCCCCGAACAGCAGTCACGAACGACCGTGCGCTCTACCAGCCGTGTGCCCTACCAGCGGCCGGTGCGGGCCTGGAGCACCGACAGGGCGGCGACCCCGGCGGTGGAGGTGCGCAGCACGCTCGGCCCCAGCAGCGCACGGACCGCGCCCGCGGCGTCGAACGCCTCCAGTTCGCCGTCGGAGAAGCCGCCCTCGGGGCCGACCACCACGACGACGCCGGGGCCCTGCCGGGCGGGCAGCTCCAACTGTGACAGGCGGCTGGCACCGTCCTCGTGCAGCACGACGCCCAGGTCCGCCCCGGCCAGCAACTCGGTCACGGCGGCGCGGTCGGCGAGGTCGGCGACCTCGGGCAGCCGCGCGCGCCGGGCCTGCTTGGCCGCCTCACGGGCGGTCGCGCGCCACTTGGCCAGTGCCTTGGCGGCGCGGTCGCCCTTCCAGCGGGTGACGCAGCGCTCCGCCGCCCAGGGCACGACCGCGTCGGCTCCGGCCTCGGTCATCATCTCCACGGCCAGTTCGCCCCGGTCGCCCTTGGGCAGTGCCTGGACCACGGTCAGGCGGGGGCGGGGCGCCGGTTCCTCCCGGCGCTCCACCACCGCGCAGACGATGTGGTCCCTGCCCACGGCGGTCACCGTGCAGCGGGCGCGCAGGCCGCGTCCGTCGGAGAGGTCGACGGTCTCGCCCTCCCGGATGCGGCGCACCACGGCGGCGTGACGGCCCTCGGCGCCGTCCACCGTCACCCGGTCGGCCGCCAGGTCGGCGGCCTCGACCAGGAAGACCGGCGGTGTCACTTGGCGCCGAAGGCGTCGCGGATCTTGGAGAAGAACCCGCCGTGTCCGGGGCTGAAGCGCCCCGGGGTCTGGTCCTCGCCACGCAGTTCGGCGAACTTGCGCAGGAGGGCCTCCTGCTCCTCGTCCAGTCGGCTCGGGGTCTCCACGTCGACGCGGATGCGCAGGTCGCCCCGGCCGCCGCCGTCGAGGTGGCTGACGCCCTTGTTCGGGAGGGTGATGACGTGGCCGGAGTTGGTGCCCGGGCGCAGGTCGATGTTCTCGGTGCCGTCGAGGGTGTCGAAGGCGAAGGAGGCGCCCAGCGCGGCGGCCGTCATGGGGACGGTCACCGTGCAGTGCAGGTCGTCGCCGCGCCGTTCGAAGGTGGGGTGCGGGCGCTGGATGATCTCCAGGATGATGTCGCCGCGCGGTCCGCCGTTGGGGCCGACCTCGCCCTCTCCGGCGAGCTGGATGCGGGTGCCGTCGTCGACGCCCGCGGGGATCTTGACGGTGCGGGTGACCTTCTCGCGCACCCGGCCCTCGCCCGCGCAGTCGCCGCAGGGGTTGGTGATGACCGAGCCCTGGCCCGAGCACTGGGGGCAGGGGCGGGAGGTCATGACCTGTCCGAGGAAGGACCGGGTGACCTGGGACACCTCGCCCTGCCCGTGGCACATCTCACAGGTGGTGCGGTGCGAACCGGCCGCCGTCCCCTCGCCCTGGCATGTCTCGCACAGGATGGCGGTGGGGAAGGTGATCTCCTTGCTGACCCCGAACGCGGTCTCCACCAGGTCCAGTTCGACCCGGATCTTGATGCTGCGCCCGCGGCGGACCCGTTCCCGGGGGCCGCGCCCGCCGGGCTGGCCGCCGCCGAAGAAGGCGTTCATGATGTCGTCGAAGGCGAACCCGCCCGCGCCGCCGAAGCCCCCTGCCCCGCCACCGCCGCCGGGCGCGTAGGGGTCCTGGCCCATGTCGAACATCCGGCGCTTGTTCTCGTCGGAGAGGACCTCGTAGGCCTGGGTCACCTCCTTGAAGCGCTCCTGGGTTGCGGGGTCCGGGTTGATGTCCGGGTGGAGTTCGCGCGCGAGCCGCCGGTAGGCCTTCTTGATCTCGTCCTTGGACGCGTCGCGACGCACTCCGAGAACCTGGTAATAGTCTCTGGCCACTGAGTTACTGTCCTGCCAAAATCTGTCCGACATAGCGAGCCACGGCGCGTACTGCTCCCATCGTCCCCGGGTAGTCCATCCGGGTGGGTCCCACCACACCGATCTTGGCGAGCGACTGGTTTCCCACACCGTAGTCCGCCGACACGATGGAGGTGGACCTCAGGCCCTCGTGGAAGTTCTCCGCGCCGATGCGCACCGTGAGCATCGACGGGTCCTTGGCCTCTCCCAGCAAACGGATGAGGACCATGTTCTCTTCCAGTGCCTCCAGGACTTCCCTCAGGCTGGCGGCGAAGTCGACGGCGGCGAGGTTGGCCGTCCCCGCGAGGACGATCTTCTCCTCGTGCCGTTCGACGAGGCTCTCCAGCAGGACGGAGAGGACCGACACCGCCATCCGGCGGTGTTCGGGCGGCACCTGCGGAGGCAGGTCCTCCACCGCGTCGGGCACGTCGCCGAGGTGGCGTCCGGCGATGGCCCGGTTCAACATCGCGCGCAGGTCGTCGACGGCGGCCTCGTGGACCTCTCCCAGGCCGTCGATGACGCGCTGCTCGACCCGGCCCGTGTTGGTGATCACGACCATCATGATCCGCTGTCCCCCGAGGGGGACCAGTTCCACGTGCTGCACCGACGAGCGGGTCAGCGAGGGGTACTGGACGATCGCGACCTGGCGGGTGAGCTGCGCGAGGAGCCGTACGGTCCGGGCGACGATCTCGTCGAGGTCGACGGCGCCGGTGAGGAAGGACTCGATGGCGCGCCGCTCCGCGGTCGAGAGCGGCTTGACCGAGGAGAGCCGGTCGACGAAGAGCCGGTACCCCTTGTCCGTGGGGACGCGGCCGGCACTGGTGTGCGGCTGCGCGATGTAGCCGTCCTCCTCGAGGGCGACCATGTCGTTGCGGATGGTCGCCGGAGAGACGCCGAGCCGGTGCCGGTCGGCCAGGGCCTTGGACCCCACGGGCTCGTTGGTGTTGACGAAGTCCTCGACGACGGCACGCAGGACCGCGAGCTTGCGCTCATCCAGCACTCGCCACCTCCTGGCACTCCGTGGTCCTCAGTGCTAAGTCTATGCCCGGCCGCAAACCCTGACGGTTACCCGTGGGCGGCGACGCCCCGGCGCGGCCCCGTCGTCCCCGCTCCCGCGGGGCCCGCGGCGCGCGCCGCGGCCGACGGGGCGCCGGCTCGCGCCACCAGTAGACTGCACGACCGTGGCTACCAAGGGAACCGGCCGTTACGGCCGCGACGTGCTCGCCGGGGACTGGCGCCGCCCGAGGAAGAAGGCGGTCCGCGAGGTGCCCCTGGAACGGGAACTGGTCGTGGAGGACGCCGAGGAGGCGTTCTGCGGGGCGGTGGTGGCCTGGGACAAGGCCACCGTGACGCTGGAGGACCGGCACGGCCGCCGCCGCGTGTTCGACCTCGCTCCGGCCGCGTTCCTGGTCGACGGCGAGCCGGTGACCCTGGTGCGCCCCGCCGCGGTCCCGAGGGGACCGCTGCGCAGCGCTTCCGGGTCGGTGGCGGTGCCGGACGCGCGGGCGCGCACGGCCCGGGAGAGCCGGATCTACGTGGAGGGCGTCCACGACGCCGAGCTGGTGGAGAAGGTCTGGGGCCACGACCTGCGTGTGGAGGGAGTGGCCGTCGAGTTCCTGGAGGGGGTCGACGACCTGCCCTCGATCGTGGCGGAGTTCGCACCCGGGCCCGGCAGGAGGCTGGGCGTCCTGGTGGACCACCTGGTGCCGGGCTCCAAGGAGACGCGGATCGCCGAGCGGGTGCGCGGCGAGCACGTGCTGGTGGCCGGGCACCCCTACGTCGACGTCTGGCAGGCGGTGCGGCCGGGTTCCGTCGGGATCGGGGCCTGGCCGGAGGTGCCGCGCGGCGTCCCCTGGAAGGAGGGGGTCGTGAGCGCCCTGGGCTGGCGGTTGGAGACGGGCGAGGCGTGGCGCCGGATCCTGGGATCGGTGCGTACCTATGCTGATCTGGAGCCGGCCCTGCTCGGCCGGGTGGAGGAGCTGATCGACTTCGTCACCGGGCCGCACCCGGACGCTCCCTAGCGAGCACTGCGCGCGGGAGGAGCGGCAGGACCTAGGATTTGACCTGGGCGAGGCGTCGGTCCCCGTGTTCGGCGCCGAGGTCGCCCGCCTCCGGCCCGCGCGGTCGTCGGTACAGCACGGTAGTACAGGAACCTCCCCCTCATCAGCGGAGCCAAGGAAGAGCATGAGCCAGACCCCGACGAACCCCCCGCCCCCGGAGGATCCCCACCGGGGACAGCAGCCGGACCACGGGCAGGACGGGCAGCAGGAGTACGGACAGCAGCCCCAGCAGCCGGATCCCGGCCAGCAGCCCGCCTACGGGCAGCCGTCCGGGGCGCAGCCGCCGTACGCCCCGCAGCCAGACCAGAGCCAGCAGGGCTACGGTCAGCAGCCCTCGGGAGCGCAGCCGGGATACGGCCAGCCGTCCGGGGCGCAGCCGCCGTACGCCCCGCAGCCAGACCAGAGCCAGCAGGGCTACGGCCAGGCCCCGGGAGCACAGCCCGGCTTCGCACCGCCCCCGGGCGCCCCGTCGCCGTACGCTCCCCAGCCCGGTCAGGACCAGCACGGTCAGGGCCAGCCCGCCTACGGACAGCCCTCGGGCGCGCAGTCCCCGTACGCCCCGCAACCCGACCAGGGACAGCAGGGCTACGGCCAGACCCCGGGAGCACAGCCCTCCGGCGCCCAGCCCGGATACGCCCCGCCGTCCGACTACGGCCAGCAGCAGCCCTACGGCCAGCCCCAGCAATCCCCGCCGGAGTACGGCCAGCCCCACCAGGGCGCCTACGGCCAGCCCGCCCCGGGTCAGCAGCAGCCCGGTTTCGCCCCGCCCGAAGGAGCCCCCGAGCAGCCCGGGTACGGGCAGCAGGCGGCCTACGGCCAGCAGCCCGCCTACGGACAGCCCTCGGGCGCGCAGTCCCCGTACGCCCCGCAACCCGACCAGGGACAGCAGGGTTACGGCCAGACCCCGGGAGCGCAGCCTTCCGGCGCCCAGCCCGGATACGGCCAGCCCTCCGGCGCCCAGCCCGGCTACGCCCCGCCGTCCGACTACGGCCAGCAGCAGCCCTACGGCCAGCCCCAGCAATCCCCGCCGGAGTACGGCCAGCCCCACCAGGGCGCCTACGGCCAGCCCGCCCCGGGTCAGCAGCAGCCCTATCCGGGCGCTCCCGCGGCGTACGGGCAGCCCGGCGTCCAGGGCCAGCCCCAGCAGGGCGCCCCGGACGGCGACAACAGCACACTCGTGGCCATGCTCGCCCACCTGTCCGGCTTCGTGATCGCCTGCCTGGGCTGGATCCCGCCGCTGGCCATCTACTTCGCCAAGCGCAACCAGTCGCCGTTCGTCCGCCACCACGCGGCTGAGGCGGCCAACTTCCAGCTCACCCTGCTGATCCCCTACGTCTTCGCGTGGGTGGCCTTCATCGGCCTGGGTATCTTCTTCCCAGAGCTGTCCTGGATCGGATCCCTCCTGGTCGCCCTGATCTGGGTCGTCGCTATCGTGTTCGGCGTCATGGGCGCCAACGGCGCCAACAAGGGGACGTGGTACCGCTACCCGGTGAGCATCCGCCTGTTGAAGTGATCCGCTCCCGCACGCAGTCCGAGCGCATCCGCACGAAGGAACCCAACATGTCCTATCCCAACACCCCTCCCGAGGGCCCCTACGGCCAGGGCCAGCAGCCCGGCCAGGACTCCGGCGGTTACCCCTCCCAGCACGGTCACCCCACCGGTGGTCAGCCCGGCTACCAGCAGGGCGGTTACCCGCCCCCGCCCGGTCAGCCCGGCGGCTACCCGGGGCAGCCCGGTTACCAGGACCCCTCCGGCGGATACCCGGGCCAGCCCGGGTACGAGCAGACCGGCGGCTACCAGTCCCACTACCAGCAGGGCGGCTACGGCCAGCCCCCGCACGGCGCCTACGGCCCCTCCTCGGCCACGACCGGACAGCCCAGTGCCGAAGAGCGCCAGATGGCGATGTTCGCCCATGTGGGCGGCGGCATCCTCGGCTGGATCCTGCCGCTGATCATCTTCCTGGTGAAGAAGGACGAGTCGCCGTTCGTCCGCAACCAGGCTGCACAGGCGCTGAACTTCCAGCTCCTGATCATGATCGGCTACCTGATCTCCAGCGTCCTGATGATCGTCATCATCGGCTTCCTGACCTGGTTCGTCTGCTGGGTCGCCGCCGTCGTCCTCGGCATCATCGGCGGCGTGGCCGCCAACCGGGGCGAGTGGTACCGCTACCCGTTCAACGTCAGCTGGATCAAGTAGTCCGGCGCGTCGGCGAGCGCGAGGGGGCCCGGCCGTCGGCCGGGCCCTCTCACCGTGTCCGGACCCGGCCGGAGCGGCTCAGGTGAGGTCGCGCACCACGGCGTCGGCGAGCAGGCGTCCGCGCAGGGTGAGGGCCGCGCGGCCCGCCTCGTGGGCGTCCGCGTCCAGCAGGCCCTCGGCGACGGCCCGCTTGGCCGCGTCGCGGCCGTGCGGTTCGAGCAGGTCCAGCGGGCACCCGCCCTCCACGCGCAGCTCCAGCAGGACGCGCTCGAAGCGGCGCTCCTCCTCGGTGAGCACCTCCCGGGCCAGGCCGGGGCTGTCCCCGGCGGCCAGGCGGGCGGCGTAGGCGGCCGGGTGCTTGACGTTCCACCAGCGCGTGCCGCCCACGTGGCTGTGCGCGCCCGGGCCCACGCCCCACCAGTGGCCGCCGGTCCAGTACAGGAGGTTGTGCCTGCTGCGGCCCTGCTCGGTGCGCGCCCAGTTGGACACCTCGTAGGCGCTGAACCCGGCCGCGGCGAGGATCTCCTCGGCCATGAGGTAGCGGTCGGCCATCGTGTCGTCGTCGGGCTCGGCGAGTTCGCCCCGGCGCACCCGGGCGGCCAGGCGGGTGCCCTCCTCGACGATGAGCGAGTAGGCCGAGACGTGGTCGGGCCCCGCGGAGACCGCGGCCTCCAGGGAGGCCCGCCAGTCCTCGTCGCCCTCCCCGGGGGTGCCGTAGATCAGGTCCAGGTTGACGTGCTCGAACCCGGCCCGCCGCGCCCACTCCACGCACTGCTCGGGGCGGCCGGGCGTGTGGCCGCGCTCCAGCACCCGCAGCACGTGTTCGCGGGCGCTCTGCATGCCGAAGGACACGCGGGTGAATCCGGCCTCGCGCAGCCGCGCGAGGTAGTCGGGCGTGACCGTCTCGGGGTTGGCCTCGGTGGTCAGCTCGGCGTCGGGCGTGAACCCGAAGCGCTCGCGCACGGCGGCGACGACGCGGCCCAGGTCCTCGGCCGACAACAGGGTGGGCGTGCCGCCGCCGACGAACAGCGTGCTGACCGGCGGGCGCTCCCCCGTCAGGACCCGGTCGGCCAGCGCGACCTCCGCGATCGCCTGGTCGGCGTAGGTCTCGCGGGAGGCCGTGGCGGTGCCGTCGCGGGAGACCAGCTCCTCGGCCGTGTAGGTGTTGAAGTCGCAGTAACCGCAGCGGGTGACGCAGAAGGGCACGTGGACGTAGAACCCGAGGGGCCGCCCGCCGAGTTCGGCGAGGGACTGTCCGGGCAGTTCCCCGGTGCTCGGTACGGGATCGCCGTCGAGGGCAACGGAAGGCATGCCTCCAGTGTCGCCGACCGGCCGGTGTGCCCTGGTCCCCGCGTCGGGCGTGCGGGAGCTCGGGCACGGGGATACCGGGTTCGGGGGCGGGGACAGGGGGTGGATCGGGTGGATCGAGGGTGCGGGGAGCTGGAGCGGGAGGACTGGAGCGGGAGGGCTGTGAGGAGCGGGTGCGTGGTCAGCCCCGGGAGCGCGGTCAGACCCGGGGACGCTCCGCCCGGGTGTGCGCGGGGGCGGCGTCGATCTGGGTGACGGGTGCGGGGTTCCTGGCGGGGGCGATGGCGGTGGAGCCGCGGACGACCAGCTCGGGGTCGAAGACGTACTCGGTGTGGGAGACGGGGTGTCCGGCGATCTCGTCGCACAGGGCGCGCACGGCGGCCAACGCCATGGCGTTGACCGGCTGTCGGACGGTGGTCAGCGGGGGGTCGGTGAAGGCGATGAGCTGGGAGTCGTCGAACCCCACCACCGAGAAGTCCCGGGGGACGCGCAGGCCGCGCTGGCGGGCGGCGCGGATGGCGCCCAGGGCCATCATGTCCGAGCCGCAGACCATGGCGGTGACGCCGCGCTCGATCAGCCGGGTGGCGGCGGCGTGGCCGCCCTCCACGCCGAACAGCGACAGCTCCACGAGGTCCTCACCGTCCAGGCCGTGCTGCGCCAGGGCCTGGTGGTACCCGTCGAGCTTGCGGCGGACCGGGACGTAGCGCTCGGGGCCGCTGGTGAAGCCGATGCGGGTGTGGCCGAGGGCGACCAGGTGGTTGACGGCCAGGTGCCCGGCCTCCCGGTCGTCGCAGGAGATGAAGGCGGCGGGGATGGCGTCGGCGTACCCGTTGACCAGCACGATCGGGAGTCTGCGCGAGACCAGGGCGTGGTAGCGCTCGTGGGGGGCGGTGGTGTCGGCGTGGCGCCCGGAGACGAAGAGGATGCCGGAGACGTTGCGCTCCAGCAGCAGCTCCACGTACTCGTCCTCCGTTATCCCGCCGGGTGTCTGGGTGCACAGTACGGGCGTGTATCCGCGCTGGGCGAGCGCTCCCTCGGCCGCCTGGGCGAACATCGGGAAGACGGGGTTCTCCAGCTCGGGTATGACCATGCCGACCAGTCCCGCGGAGCGCTGCCGCAGCCGGGCGGGGCGCTCGTAGCCGAGGACGTCCAGCGCCGTCAGGACGGCCTTGCGGGTGTCGCTGCCGACGCCCGGCTTGTCGTTGAGCACCCGCGAGACGGTGGCCTCGCTGACGCCTGCGTGCCGCGCGATGTCGGCAAGTCGTGGACCCATGGGCGCAACTCTAGTCGAGATCGTCGTCACATGGCCGAAAATTGGCGGTAATCTTGCGCAAGAACTTGCACTCGTCACAGGGAAGGACCCCCGCTGATGGAGCCTCAGTCGCACTGGTGGCGTGACGCGGCGATCTACCAGATCTACGTCCGCAGCTTCGCCGACTCCAACGGTGACGGTGAGGGCGACCTCGCCGGCATCCGCGAGCGCCTCCCCCACCTGGCCGAACTCGGTGTGGACGCGATCTGGCTGACGCCGTTCTACGTCTCCCCCCTCGCCGACGGCGGCTACGACGTCGCCGACTACCGCGACGTCGACCCCCGTTTCGGCACCCTGGGGGACTTCGACGCCCTCCTGGAGACCGCCCACGGGATGGGCATCCGCCTGATCATCGACGTGGTCCCCAACCACTCCTCGTCCGCCCACCGGTGGTTCAAGGAGGCCGCGGCCGCCGAACCGGGCGAGCACGCCCGCTCGCGGTACGTCTTCCGGGACGGCCGGGGACCCGACGGGGAGGAGCCGCCGAACAACTGGAAGTCGATCTTCGGCGGCCCGGCCTGGACCCGCCTCAAGCGGCCCGACGGCACCCCCGAACAGTGGTACCTGCACCTGTTCGACCCCGAGCAGCCCGACTTCGACTGGACCAACCAGGAGGTGCACGACGAGTTCGACGACGTGCTGCGCTTCTGGCTGGACCGGGGAGTGGACGGGTTCCGCATCGACGTCGCGCACGGCATGGTCAAGGACCCGGCGATGCCCGACATCGCGGAGGACGCCAAGGCCGACATGCTCGACGGCAGCACCTCGCTGCCCTACTTCGACCAGGACGGCGTGCACGAGATCTACCGCCGCTGGGCACGGATCGCCGCCGAGTACCCGGGTGACCGCGCCCTGGTGGCCGAGGCGTGGGTGGAGGACGCCCACCGGGTGGCCCGCTACCTGCGCCCGGACGAGCTGCACCAGGCGTTCAACTTCGAGTACCTGACCGCGCCGTGGGACGCCGGGCGTCTGCGCGAGGTCATCGACGTGTCCCTGGCAGCCAACACCGCGGTGGGCGCGACCACCACGTGGGTGCTGTCCAACCACGACGTGACCCGTCACGTGACCCGCTTCGGCGGCGGGGAGCAGGGGCTGCGCCGTGCGCGCGCGGCGACGCTGCTGATGCTGGGCCTGCCGGGTTCGGTGTACCTGTACCAGGGCGAGGAGCTGGGGCTGCCCGAGGTCACCGACCTGCCCGAGGACTCGTTGCAGGACCCGACCTGGGAGCGTTCGGGCCGCACCGACCGCGGCCGGGACGGCTGCCGGGTACCGCTGCCGTGGGGCGGCGACGAGGCCCCGCACGGGTTCGGCCCCGAGGGCAGTGTTCCGTGGCTGCCGATGCCCGAGGGCTGGGGCGCCCTGTCGCGCGCCGCCCAGCACGGGGTGGAGGGCTCCACGCTGGAGCTGTACACGACGGCGCTGCGCCTGCGCCGGGAGCTGGACGCGCTCGGCGACGGCTCGATGGCCTGGCTGGACGCGCCCGGCGGGGTGCTGTACTTCGAGCGCGAGCCGGGCGTGCGCGTCGCGGTGAACCTCACCGGGGAGCCCGTGGAGATCGCGGCCGGCGGTGAGGTGCTCGTGGCCAGCGGGCCGATCGCGGTCGGCGAGTCCTCCGAGGGCACCCTGACGCTGCCCGCCGAGACGGCGGTGTGGTTGCGCGGCTGAGTGGCGGTGTGGCTGAGCCCGCGCGGGCGGTGCCGGAGGCGGGTCCGGTGCCGCCCGGTGTGGGGCTGCGCCGGGCGGCGCCGGTCAGCACTACCTTGCTGGCGCAGGGATGCTCTACGCCAACCCCGCTGTCTCCAGCGTCTGCCCGGGCTTCTACGGGTGCGTGGTTGCTGACGCAAGGACGCTCTACAACGTGCGGACCCCCTACGACGCCCGGTCACGTGCGGGGCTTCGTGGCTGACGCCGGTCTGAACCGTGTTGACCCCCCTTCCCAGGTGGCTGAGGGGTCACTCCCGGTGGGCGCTCCACCCGCCACTCTCCCGAACCCCTGAGTGGCGCCCACCAGACACCTGCGGAGACCGAAGTCAAGGGATCTCCTTCGCCAAGTTCGCTAGGCGAACTTGCCCTCAGTCGGTCTCCGCTCCCAGCACTGAACCTTGAAGCCAGAACCCACCACGACCACCCACCCCCCTGCGGCGGACGGGGAACCCGCACGCCCTACCGGTGCCTGGCTGAGGTCGCCTGACAAGGGGCACCCCCTGGGGCGGAGCGCCGCTGTCAGCTCTACGGGTGTGTGGCTGAGGTCGTCTGGAGAGGGACACCCCCTCGGGCGGGCCGGATTCGAACGGGGTTCGAGTGGCGTGTTCAATGGTGTTACCAAATCGCTGCTCGTCACAGGATTGATCAGCGAACGGTCACCGCGCGGCTACCCAGTGCACGATGTCACGCACCCGTTTCCACGGCGTTTCCACATCTTTATGCGGGAGATTCGCAAAGTCTTTCAAAGCTTGCAAGTTATTGCTAGCGTCACATCACCACGCATGCCCTCGACGGCCGGAACGCATGCGCGACCTCCTCAGCACGGCCTCCCGGAAGGAAGACAGCATGAGATTCCGCAGCGCACCAGCGGTCACAGGTATCGCCGCGATCGCACTGATGGCGACCGCGTGCAGTGGTGGCACCGACGAGGGCGGGGAGGCCGCCGCCGAGGGCAGTCTCGTCATCTGGTCCGACCCCGAGCGCGCCGACGCCATCACGGCGGCCGCCCAGGAGTTCGCCGAGGCCAACGGCATCGAGGTCGAGGTCCAGGGCCTGACCTTCGGCGACATCCAGGGCGACGTGCTCAACGCCCACCAGGCCGGAAACGCCCCCGACGTCTTCATCGGCGCCCACGACTGGACGGGCAACCTGGTGCGCAACGGCGCCGTGCAGCCCATCGAGCTGCCCCAGGACCGCGCCTCCGGTCTGGACGAGACCTCGTTGCAGGCCCTCAACTACGACGGCCAGCTCTTCGGTGTTCCCTACTCCCAGGAGAACATCTTCCTCATGCGCAACACCGACCTGGCGCCGGAGGCCCCCGCGACCTTCGAGGAGATGGTCGAGGTCGGCACCGAGCTCAAGGACTCCGGTGAGACCAGCGAGGTCCTGTCCATGGCCGTGGGTCAGGAGGGCGACCCCTACCGGATGAACGCCCTGTTCACCTCCGCGGGCGGCTACCTCTTCGGCCAGGACGAGGAGGGCAACTGGGACCCGACCGACCTGGGCGTGGGCACCGACGAGTCCATCGAGGCCATGGAGAAGGTCGCCGAGTACGGCGAGGCCGGGGAGGGCGTGCTGCGCCGCTCCATCACTCTTGAGAACGACGCCTCCCTGTTCTACGAGGGTGAGGCCCCCTTCTTCGTCGCGGGCCCGTGGAACGTCGCCGACGCCAACGAGGCGGGCGTCAACTACGAGATCAGCCCCATCCCCGGCTTCGAGGGCGAGGAGCCCGCCAGCCCCTACATCGGCTACCAGGCGTTCTTCGTCACCGAGGGCAGTGCCAACAGCGCCCTGGCCCAGGAGTTCGTGACCAACTACGTCACCGACACCGACTTCGTCCTCAGCCTCTACGAGGCCGACCCCCGCATGCCGGTGCAGACCGAGGCCCTGGAGAGCGTCTCGGCCGACGACCCCACCATCGCCGCGATCTCCGAGGCCGGGGCCGAGGGCATGCCGATGCCCTCCATCCCCGAGATGGGCGAGACGTGGGAGCCGCTGGGCATCGCCCAGGCCGCCATCATCGGCGGTGAGGACGTGCGCGAGGCCATGGAGGCCGCCCACGACACGATCGCCGCGCAGATCGGCGAATAGCGGTGACGTCCGAGAAGACAGCGGGTGCCTCCTCACCGGGGGCGCCCGCCCGCCCACCCCTGCCGGGTGGCCGGTTCGCCGGCAGCGGGTCACTGGGCGGGCAGCTCGTCAAGATCGCCCTGCTGGGCCTGTTCACCGCCCTGGGCGTGTGGGCGGTCCTGCCCCTGTACGTGGCGGGCAACTGGTGGGGCATCGGACTGGTCGTGGCCGTGATCGGCCTCGTCTACTGGATCTACCTGTCCAAGCGCACCGTCCCGGCCAAGTACCTGATCCCGGGCGTGCTGTTCCTGACCGCCTTCCAGATCCTGCCGGTGCTCTACACGATGAGCACCTCGGTGACCAACCTCAGCGACGGCCACCGGGGCGACAAGGAACAGGCCATCGCCTCCATCGAGGCCTACTCGGTGAGCAGCCCGGACGGGGCCGAGGAGTACACCCTGACCGTGGCGGTCACCGGCTCGCCCGAGACCGGTGAGCTGGTCTTCCTGCTCACCGACCCCGAGGGCGACGCCTACGCCGGAACCGAGGAGGGGCTCACCGAGCTCGACGGCGCGACCGTGGAGCCCTCGGGCAAGATCACCGAGGCCTTCGGGTACACGGTCCTGTCCCCCACCCAGGTCAACGCGCGCAGCGACGAGCTCCAGGAGTTCGCGGTGCCCACCGGCAGCGGCACGGGCATCCGCTCCAGCGGCCTGTCGACCGCCTTCGAGGGGACCGCGACCCGCGCCTACGACGCCGGGTGCGACTGCGTCACCGACGCCGAGACCGGCGTCGTCTACCACGCGGACAACGAGCGCGGCGCGTTCTACGACGAGGACGGGGAGCGGCTGGCCCAGGGCTGGCAGGTCGGCGTGGGCTTCGACAACTTCGCCCGCTTCCTGTTCAACCCGACCTTCGCGTCGTCGTTCTTCAGCATCCTGGTGTGGAACATCGCCTTCGCCGCCTCCGTCACCTTCCTGGTGTTCGTGGTGGGCCTGGCGATCGCGCTCACCCTGCACGCGCCCGGGCTGCGCGGCAGGGTCGTGTACCGGATCCTTGTGGTCCTGCCGTACGCGATGAGCTCGCTGGCGATGTTCCTGCTGTGGCGGGACATGTTCAACACCGACTTCGGCCTGTTCAACCGGGTGCTCGGCCTGGAGGTGGACTGGCTGGGCGACGCGTGGTCGGCCCGTGCGGCGGTGATCCTGGCCAACGTCTGGTTGGGCTACCCGTACATGTTCCTGGTGGCCACGGGAGCCCTCCAGGCCGTCCCGCGCGAGCTGGGCCAGGCGGCGCAGATCGACGGCGCGGGCCCCTGGCAGGCCTTCCGCAACGTCACCCTGCCGCTGCTGATGGTGGCGATGACGCCGATCCTGGTCTCGACGTTCGCGTTCAACTTCAACAACTTCAACGCGGTGTGGCTGATCACCCAGGGCGGTCCCTTCTCGCCGGAGAGCCCGACGGCCGGGGCCACCGACCTGCTCATCACCTACACCTACCGGCTCGCCTTCAACGAGGCCACCGCCCAGTACGGGTACGCGGCGGCGCTGTCGGTGATGATCTTCCTGATCGTGTCGGTGATGTCGGTGGTCAGCCTCAGCAGGAGCAAGGCCCTCAAGGAGGTGGACTGATGGCGATCGGGACCCCGGGCGCGGTGCGCGCGCCCTACCGGCGCGGTACCGGAGTCCGTCTGGGCCTGTGGGCCCGCAGGTACGGCTGGCGCCACGTGGTGATGCTGCTGGTCGTGGCGTTCGCGCTCTTCCCGGTGCTGTTCGTGGTGTCGGCGGCGCTCAACCCGCTGGGCACCCTGTCCAGCGCGCAGCTGTGGCCGACCGGGGCCAGCCTGGACAACGCCGTCGACCTGTTCAGCAACACCCCGTTCACGACCTGGTACGCGAACTCGCTGTTCTTCGCCTTCACCAACGCCGCCGTGACGGTGCTGCTGTCGGCGCTGGCCGCGTACGCGTTCAGCCGCATGCGCTTCCGTGGCCGCCGGGTGGGGCTGATCGGGCTCCTGGTGATCCAGATGTTCCCGCAGTTCCTGGCGATCGTGGCGATCTACCTGATGTTCTCCACGATCGGCGAGTACTACCCGGCGATCGGCTTCGACACCCGGTGGGGGCTGCTGCTGGTCTACCTGGGCGGCGCGCTGAGCATCAACACGTGGCTGATGAAGGGCTTCTTCGACACCGTGCCGAAGGAGCTGGACGAGTCCGCGCAGATGGACGGGGCCTCGCACGCGCAGGTGTTCTTCCGGATCATGCTGCCGCTGGTCACGCCGGTGCTGGCGATCGTGGGCCTGCTGGTGTTCATCTCCACCATCAACGAGTTCCTGATGGCGAGCGTGTTCCTGCGCGACACCGACGCCAAGACGCTGGGTCTGGGGCTGTACCAGCTGGTGGCCTCGCAGCGCAACGCGAACTTCGGGATGTTCGCGGTGGGCGCCATCATGCTGTCCCTGCCCACCCTGGCGGTGTTCTGGTTCCTCCAGCGCTACATCACCGAGGGCCTGACCGCGGGAGCGGTCAAGGGCTGAGGAAACGGTGCTGAGGAGAACGCGGAGGGGGCGCCCCGGGGTGGGGGCGCCCCCTCCGTGTCCGTGCCTTCTACGCACCCGCGAGCACGTGGGGGCAGGGCTACTACTTCTTCTTCTTGTCGTCGGCGCCGCCGCTGTCGGTGGACAGCGCGGAGATGAAGGCCTCCTGGGGCACCTCGACCCGACCGACCATCTTCATCCGCTTCTTGCCCTCCTTCTGCTTCTCCAGCAGCTTGCGCTTGCGGCTGATGTCGCCGCCGTAGCACTTGGAGAGCACGTCCTTGCGGATGGCGCGGATGTTCTCACGGGCGATCACCCGGGCGCCGATGGCGGCCTGGATGGGCACCTCGAACTGCTGCCGGGGGATGAGCTCGCGCAGCTTCTTGGTCATCTCCACGCCGTAGGCGTAGGCCTTGTCCTTGTGCACGATGGCGGAGAAGGCGTCGACCGCCTCGCCCTGGAGCAGGATGTCGACCTTGACCAGGTCGGAGGCCTTCTCTCCGGTGGGCTCGTAGTCCAGTGACGCGTAGCCCTTGGTGCGGGACTTGAGGTGGTCGAAGAAGTCGAAGACGATCTCGGCCATGGGCAGCGTGTAGCGCATCTCCACGCGGTCCTCGGACAGGTAGTCCATGCCCTGGAGGTCGCCGCGCCGCTCCTGGCACAGCTCCATGATCTGACCGATGTGGTCGGAGGGGCTGAGCACGGTGGCCTTGACCATCGGCTCGTAGATCGAGGCGATCTTGCCGACCGGGAACTCGCTGGGGTTGGTCACCACGTGCTCGTCGCCGTCCTCCATGTCCACCCGGTAGATGACGTTGGGCGCGGTGGAGATGAGGTCCAGGTTGAACTCGCGCTCCAGGCGAGCCCGGGTGATCTCCAGGTGCAGCAGGCCCAGGAAGCCGCAGCGGAAGCCGAAGCCCAGGGCGGCGGAGGTCTCCGGTTCGAAGGCCAGGGCGGCGTCGTTGAGCTGGAGCTTCTCCAGGGCGTCGCGCAGCACCGGGTAGTCGGTGCCCTCGATCGGGTACAGGCCCGAGAACACCATGGGCTTGGGCTCCTGGTAACCCGCGAGCATCTCGGTGGCGGGCCGGTTCAGGGCGGTGATGGTGTCACCGACCTTGGACTGACGCACGTCCTTGACGCCGGTGATGATGTAGCCGACCTCGCCCACCCCCAGCCCCCCGGACTTGGTGGGCTCGGGCGAGCTGACGCCGATCTCCAGGATCTCGTGCGAGGCGCGGGTGGACATCATCTGGATGCGCTCGCGCGGGCTGAGCTTGCCGTCGATCACCCGGACGTAGGTGACCACGCCGCGGTAGGTGTCGTAGACCGAGTCGAAGATCATCGCGCGGGCCGGGGCGTCGGCGTCGCCGACGGGCTGCGGGATCTGGTTGACGATCTCGTTGAGGAGCTCCTCGACGCCCTCGCCCGTCTTGGCGCTGACCCTGAGCACGTCGGAGGGCTCGCAGCCGATGATCCCGGCCAGCTCCTCGGCGTACTTCTCCGGCTGCGCGGCCGGGAGGTCGATCTTGTTGAGCACCGGGATGATGGTGAGGTCGTTCTCCAGGGCCATGTACAGGTTGGCCAGGGTCTGCGCCTCGATGCCCTGCGCGGCGTCCACCAGCAGGACGGCGCCCTCGCAGGCGGCCAGGGAGCGCGAGACCTCGTAGGTGAAGTCGACGTGCCCGGGGGTGTCGATGAGGTCGAGCGTGTAGGTCCGGTCGTCGAGGGCGGTGAAGGGGATGCGCACCGCCTGCGACTTGATGGTGATGCCGCGCTCGCGCTCGATGTCCATGCGGTCCAGGTACTGGGCGCGCATCTGGCGGTCCTCGACGACACCGGTGATCTGGAGCATCCGGTCGGCCAGCGTCGACTTGCCATGGTCGATGTGCGCGATGATGCAGAAGTTGCGGATCAGCGCGGGATCGGTCCAGTTCGGCTGTGCCACCGTGCTCCGTTCACAGGTCGGGTTCCGGGTCGTGTGCGCCTCGCGGCGGTGTCGCCCCGCCGCGGCGGAAGCCGACGGCGTCGTCCATCATCCCACGGCGGCCGGGTGCCCTCTCTCGGTGACGGCAGCGGGCCGTGCGGCAGTATGGGGCGCGGGCGCAGGCGCGGGTCTGGTGTCCAGATTATTTGACTTTCTCCCTCTCCTCGAAGGAGGGGGATCCCGACCGAACCTAACAGCCTGGTGCCGCTCGCGCGGCGACCCTCACGGGCCCGGTTTCCTGCTTCGCAGCCGACAGCGGAAGGGAGGACCCTTGCCGACTCACACCAGCTCCCCAGGCATCACCCGAGACTGCTTCCCGGGCTGCGACTCGACCAGCCGCAAGAGTGTTCTTGGCCGCGTTGAGATCCCGATCATGCCGGGTGCGACAGGAAGGGCACGTCCATACCCGGGTGCCCAGGGAAAGCCGATCCAGCAGGTACCCGCACGCAGAACAGGTCTTGGAGGAGGGATACCACCGATCCACCACCACCAGGGTTCGACCGAAACGTTCGGCCTTGTACTCCAGCTGACGGCGAAACTCACCAAAGCCAGCGTCCAGAACCGACCAGTTCAGCCCGGCCTTCTGACGGACCCGCTGACCGGGTCGCTCGACGGTACCGCGTGCGGAGACGGTCAGGCCCCGCACGTTCAGATCCTCGATCGCGATCAGGTCGTGCTCGCGCACCAAACGCGTGGTGGTCTTGTGCAGGAAGTCAGCGCGGGCGTGGCGGACCTTGCGATAGGCGGCCGCGACCCTGCGCTTGGCCTTACGCCGGTTGGCCGAGCCGCGCTGGGTGCGGGCCATGCGCCGCTGGTAACGCTTGAGGTTGCGGGCCTTGCGCTCCAGATGGCGGGGGTTGGCAATCTTCTCGCCCGTGGACAGGATCGCGAAGTCCTTCACACCAAGGTCCACGCCAACCTCGGACCCCGTCTGTGGTACGGGGTCGGGGTCCGCGGTGTCCACGGCGAAGGTCACATACCAGCGGCCGTCCGCATCCCGCGAGACGATCACCGTGGTCGGGTCCAGGGCGGCCAGGTTCGTCTCGGGCCAGGACCAGGCCACCTCCAGCGGCCTCTGGTGCTTGGCCAGGAACAACTCACCGTCGCGGAGACGAAACGCGCTGCGGGTGTAGTGCGCCGACTGGCGTCCGTCGCGGGACCTGAACCGGGGGTACTTGGCCCGCCCGGCGAAGAAGTTCGCGAACGCGCTGTGCTGGTGGCGCAGGGTCTGCTGCAACGGAACCGAGGACACCTCGGACAGAAACGCCAGTTCCTGGGTTTTCTTCCACTGGGTCAGCGCGGCGTCGGTCTGTTTGTAGGAGGTGTTCTCGCCGTGCTGGTGGTAAGCGGTGTGGCGGTCGGCGAGGGTCTTGTTCCACACCAGGCGCACGCAGCCGAACGTGCGGCCCAGCTGGGCCGCTTGTTCGGGGTCCGGGTAGGCCCGGCACTTGTACGCCGTCCGCATACGACAAAACTTACACCAAGGGAGAGCATGAGTAAGGCAAAGCGGAAATGTGGTGGTCGTGTGTCATGGATTCCCCCCGGCCTGAATGCCGAGGCATCCTCCGGGAGACATGGCGAACCGGGACCGGGAACGGGCCGTACGGGAAGGGCTGCGCGCGCGGCGCGGCCGTTGAGGGTGGTGGCGGGCGACGGGCAGGCCGGGCCGCGCGCGGTCCGGGACGTGGGAGGAGCGGGCGGTTGAAGTGGCTGTTGACACGGTTGCTGGCGGGTGTGGCCGCGATCGCGATCGTGGTGGCGGGCGCGGGGGCCCTGCTGGCCTTCCAGTTCTCGGGTGAACCGGCGCCGTGGGCGGCCTCGCGGGGCGCGGACGCGGCGTGGGTGGGCTCCTGGGAGGACACCGGCTCCCTGGTGCGAGTGCTCGACACCGGCGGGGTGGACACGGTGTACGTGTACGCGGGCGAGATCGACGCCGAGGGCGCGGTCGAACGGGTGGAGGACACCGGTTCCCTGCTGCCCTGGCTGGAGCGGGAGTACCCCGACGTGCGCGCGCTGGCGTGGCTTCGGCACGTGGAGAACGGGTCCTCGCTGCTGCGGGACCGGCTCGACGAGCAGGCCCGCGCGGCGCTCGCCCCGGCGGTGGCCGAGGTGGCCGCGGACGGGTTCGCGGGTGTGCACCTGGAGATCCGCCCGGTGACCGTGAACGACCCGTCGATCCCCACGCTCATGTCGATGGTGCGTGAGGAGTTGGGCGAGGAACCCGTGCTGTCGGTGCAGGCCCACCACGTGGAGCTGGTGCCGGGCGGGCGGGTGCCCTCGTTCGTCATGGAGCGCGGGGAGAAGTACTGGTCCAAGGGCTACCTGGACCGGGTGACCGAGCACGCCGACGAGGTGGTGCTGCCGGGCGTGGGCGCGGGGATGCCCGGCGACGCGCTGTACGGCGGGTTCATGGTGCGGCAGGTGACCGAGGCGGTGACGGCCCTGCGCGCGCGTGAGGACGTGGCGGTGCGGTTCGGGCTGCCCACGTACGGCGGTGGCGAGTGGGCCCCGGAGGAGTCGGACGAGTCGGTGGCGACCGCGCTGACGGCCGTCAGGCTGGGCATGACCGAGGCCGAACCTCCGGAGGGCATGACCCTGGGGGTGGCCTTCTACCTGGGGGACGAGGCGACCGAGGAGGACGTGGCGGCCTACACGGCGGGATGGCTGCTGTCCTGAGCGATTGAGTTCGGCTGAGGTCCCCTGAAGTCTCTTCGGGTCTGTGGGTGAGGCATACTGGAAGTCCGTGTCTCGGACTTCCACATTGGCTTCGGGCCCTGTGGACTCACACACCCTGCGTCGGCGCCCACGCCGGCCTCTCGCGGAACGGCTGCCCGCGAGTTGGGCCGCCTGGTTCGGTCGGCGCGATGACCAAGATCAACTGGAGCACGTTTTCGCATGGCGAACATCAAGTCGCAGAAGAAGCGCATTCGGCAGAACGAGAAGGCTCGTGTCCGCAACCAGGCGGTGCGCTCCTCGCTGAAGACGGCCATCCGCAAGTTCCGTGAGGCTGCCGAGGCCGGGGACGTCGAGAAGGCCATCGTCGCCCAGCGCGCCGCCGCTCGCGCGCTGGACAAGGCCACCAGCAAGGGCGTCATCCACCAGAACCAGGCCGCGAACCGCAAGAGCGCGATCGCCAAGCGCCTGCACTCCGTGCAGTCCGCCTGAGACTGACGGCTCGTCCCGGCTCGGTGCGCACGCACCGGGCCGGGTTTTTTCGTGCGCCCATCTCCGTCGCCCACCGCCGTCCGCGCAGGTCGAAGAGGTCGGGACGAGAGTTGTCCACAGCTTGAAACCGGGTGCTGACACAGCACTTCCGGCTTCCTAACGTGGTCTTATGACTACTCAGCGCCGCACCCGGCGCCACTCCCCCGCGACCGACCAGCAGGACCGGCTCCGCGCGCTCACCCTGGACGCGTCACCCGCCGCCCGGCGCCTGCGCGCGCGTATCCCCCGCTCGCATGCGGAACCCGCGCCGCCGCACCGCGGTGTCCCGCCGATCCCGAGCGCGCCGTACGCGGTGACCGGGACGCACACCCCGTACCGGCCGGAGGCGTCCGGCGGTGCGCCCTGCCCGGAGCGCATCGGCCGCCCCGCAACCGCGCCCCGCCAAGGTCCGGCCACCGGCCTCCGGCGGCCGGACGTCCCCGAGGACACCGTGACCTGGCCTCCGGACCCGGGACACCGGGGCGGGAAAACCTCCGGTGACCGCGTGAGCCGGAGCCGGGACTGGCCCGAGCGCCATCCCGACGACCTGCTCGGCGTGACCGCTCCCCCGCGCCCCTCCCCGGCCGGGTCCTCGTCAGCACGGGGTCCGTCCGAGGAGAACCGGGCCGGGAGGGCGACGGTGCCCGCACCGCGGGCCGTCGAGGGGAGCCGGAAGGCGACCGTGCCCGCACCACGAACCTCGGAAGAGAACCCGGACGGGAAAGCCGTGGTGCCCGCGCCGCGGCCCTCCGGGGAGAGCCGGGGCGGAAAGGCCGCGGGGCCCGCCAAGCGGGACACCGGGGAGAACGCGGACGAGAGGGCCGCCGTGTCCGCCCGCCGTGCTGGCGTACCGGAGGGCGCGTCCGGTCCGGACGCGTGGCCCGACCCGGCCGGGGGACGGCACCGGCGCCCGGATCGCCCGCCGTCGGGATACTCGGAGTTCGACCCCGAGCCGTCCGGATCGCTCCTGGAGCGGCTGGCCCGGCGGTTGCCGACCCGGGCGGCGCTGTCCCGGCGGGCGGTGGTCGCCCTGGCCGTGCTGGGCGCCCTGGCCGTCGTGCTGGTGCTGGCGCTGTACCACCGGCCGACCACGGTGTCCGCGCCCGAGATGGTCACGCATTCCGCTCCCGTGCCCGCGACGGCGGTGGAGGGCGACAGCGCGCGGACCCCGGCGCGGGAGACGGGGACGGAAGCCGGGGAGGCGGGCGCCGGAGCGGCCGGGGCCGCCGCGCCGGAGGAGGACCTCGTGGTGCACGTGGGCGGCGAGGTGTCCGACCCCGGGCTGTACACGCTGCCATCGGGGTCGCGGGTGGCCGACGCGGTGGAGGAGGCCGGCGGCGCGCTGCCCGACGCCGACCTCGACCTGCTCAACCTGGCCCGTCCGCTGGTCGACGGCGAGCAGGTCCTGGTGGGCGTCCCCGCACCCGCGGGCACGGGCGTCCCCGGGAGCGGCCCGCAGGGGACCGGGGGGCTGGTGGACATCAACCGGGCGGACCGGGCCTTACTGGAGACCCTGCCCGGGGTCGGCACGGTGATCGCCGACAACATCGTCTCCTACCGCGAGGAGCACGGGCCGTTCCGGAGCGTCGACGACCTGGTCAACGTGGACCGGATCGGCGACAAGATCCTCGCCGACCTCCAACCCCACGTGACGGTGGGGTGAGCGGCGGTGGCGACGTGGCTGGGGACGGACGCCTACGGGCTGGACAGGCCGCCCGACCTGCGCCTGCTGGCGCCCGCGGCGACGGCCTGGCTGGCCGCGCTGGCGGCACTCGCCGCCCCGCCGTGGGCGGCCTGGTCCCTGGCCGGGGCGGCGGGGGCCGGCGCGGCGGTCGTGCTCCTGGCGGCGGCGCGTCCGCCGCTGGAGGCGGTGGCGCTCACCGCCGCGGCGTCGCTGGCCTGCGTGGCCACGGTGGCGGCGGTGGCCGGTGTCCAGGTGCACCGGGTGGAGCGGAGCGCGGCCAGGGAGGCGGCGGAGCAGGGGCACGAGGCGGAGTTCGAGGCGGTGGTGACGGCCGATCCGCGTCCGCGGTCGGGGACTCCCCGGCCGGGCAGGGCGGCCTGGGTGATCGACGCCCGTACCGCGTGGGTGCGGTCCGAGGGGACCGAACGCGGGTCCGCGGCTCCGGTGGTGGTCCTGGCCTCGGGGTCGGACTGGCGCGAACTGCTGCCCGGGCAGACCTTCCGGGCGCGGGGAGTCTTCCTCGGCGCAGAGGACGACTCCCTCACCGCCGCCCTGGTCCTGGTGCGCGGGCCGCCGGAGGAGGTGGGGCGGTCCGGCGGTCTACAGAGCTTCGCCGGTCTGGTGCGGGAGCGTCTGCGGGAGGCCTCCTCCGGGCTGCCCCGGCCCGAGGACGGGCTCCTCCCGGCGCTGATCGTCGGCGACGCGTCCGGGGTGCCGCCGGAGACCGCCGAGGACTTCCGGGACGCCGGGATGACCCACCTGCTGACCGTCTCGGGGGCCAACCTGGCGGTGCTGACCGGCTTCGTGCTGGCGGTCACCCGGCTGCTGCGGGCGCCCCCGTGGTGCTCGGTGGCGGGCGGGGCGGCGGTGATCTGGTTGTTCGTCCTGGTGTGCCGCCCGGAGCCGAGCGTGGTGCGCGCGGCGTTCATGGGGTCGCTGGGCCTGCTCGCGCTGGCGACAGGGCGCGCCCACGCGGGGCTCGGCGCGCTGGCCGTCACGGTGGTCGGGGTGCTGTTCGTCGCGCCGGGACTGGCCGCCTCCTTCGGGTTCGCGCTGTCGGTGCTGGCGACCGCGGGCATCCTGCTGCTGGTGCCGCCGTGGACCCGGGCGTGGTCGGAACGCCTGCCGCGTCCGGTGGCGGAGGCGCTGGCGGTGGCTTTGGCCGCGCAGGTGGCGGTCTCGCCCGTGCTGGTCCTGCTCTCGGGTGAGCTGTCGTGGACCGCGGTTCCGGCGAACGTACTGGCCGCCCCGGTGGTCGCGGCGGTGACGGTGACCGGGTCGGCGGTGGCGGCCCTGGCGGTGGTGTGGCCGGGTGCGGCGGCGGTGGCCGCACACCTGCCCGGGCTGGGGGTGTCGTGGATCGCGGCGGTGGCGGGGGCGGGCGCGCGGGTCCCGCACGGCGCGCTGGCGTGGCGGTCGGACCTGGTGGGAGGGCTGGTCCTGGCCGCCGTGCTGGCGGTGCTGGTGTTCACGCACGGGCGGTTGCGCCGGGTCGTGGCCGCCGTGCTGGCGGCCGTGCTGCTGCTGGCCCTGGCCGCGCGGTGCGTGCCGGGCGGATGGCCGCCCACGGGCTGGGCGCTGGTGGCGTGCGACGTGGGACAGGGCACCGCGTTCGTGCTGTCGGCGGGCCCGGGCTCGGCGGTGGTCGCCGACACCGGCGAGGACCCGGACAGGGTGGACGACTGTCTGGGGCGGCTGGGGGTGCGCGAGGTCCCGCTGCTGGTCCTGAGTCACGACCACGCCGACCACGTGGACGGGACGTCCGGGGTGCTGCGGCACCGGAGGGTGGGGGCCGCGTTGGCGCCGCCGGGGTTCGGGGAGAGCCCCACGGGGCGGCTGCTGGCCGGGGCCGGGGTACGGCTGTTGGAGGCCGGACGGGGCCAGCAGCTGCGGGTGGGACCGTGGCTGCTGCGCGTGCTGTGGCCGGAGCCCGGCTTCACCGGCTCGGTGAACGACGCCTCGGTGGTGCTCCGGGCGGACGGGGCGGCACTGACGGTGCTGCTGACCGGTGACATCGAGGAGGAGGCGCAGAGAAGGCTGCTGGAGGGACCGGACGCCGACCTGTTGCGGGTGACCGTGCTGGCCGTGCCCCACCACGGGGCGGGGGGCCAGGAACCGGCCTTCCTGGAGGCCACCGACCCGGTGGTGTCGGTGACCTCGGTGGGCGCGGACAACACCTACGGGCATCCGGCGCCGTTCACGTGGAACATCCTGGAGCGGGTGGCACGGGTGAACCTGCGCACCGACCGGGACGGGGACGTGGCCGTGTTGGACGGCGGCGGTTCCGGGCCCGGACAGGCCGTGGTGCGCGGGCCCGACCCCGCACGGTAGGAGGCGGCGCCGCAGAAGGGAGCGCGGTGGAAGGCAGCGCGATAGGGGGTGGTGCCGTAGGAGGCACCGCGCACGGGGCTCACCGGTCGCGTGCGGTGCGGGCGACGGGCGAAAGCGTGCCCGCGGACCGCGCGGTAGGCGCCCGGCTGACCGGTGGGACGCCCGGCTGACCGGTGGGACGCCCGGCTGGTCGGTGGGGCGTGGCATCCTCTGTGTATGCCTGCACCCGCCCTGCTCACGATCATCGTCGGGGACGAGGAACTCCTCGTCGACCGGGCCGTCGCCGCCGTCGTCGCGGCGGTCCGCGAGGCCGACCCCGGCGTGGACGTCCATGACCTGGTGCCCGCCCAGGTGGGGATGTCCACACTCGTCGAGGTGACCTCGCCCTCGCTGTTCGGCGACCGGCGGGTGGTGGTGCTGCGCTCGTCCCAGGACCTGACCAAGGACCTGGCGGCGACCGTCACCGACTACCTCGGGGACCCGGCCAACGATGTCAACCTCGTGCTCACCCACGCGGGCGGCAACAAGGGCAAGGCCCTGCTCCAGGCCGCGGTCAAGGCGGGCGCCCACCGCGTGGACTGCAAGGGGCCGGGCAAGCCCGCCGAACGGGTGGCCTTCGTCAAGGGCGAGTTCTCCCAGGCGGGGCGCCAGATCACCGCTGACGCCGCGCAGGCGCTGGTGGACGCGGTCGGCAGCGAGCTGCGCGAGATCGCGGCGGCCTGCACCCAGCTGATCGCCGACACCGAGGGCCGGGTGGACGCCGCGGCGGTGGCCCGGTACCACTCCGGCAGGGCGGAGGCCTCGGGGTTCACCGTGGCCGACCGCGCCGTGGAGGGGCGCCTGCCCGAGGCGCTGGAGCAGTTGCGCTGGTCGCTGGCGGTGGGTACCGCCCCGGTGCTCATCAACAGCGCGCTGGCCGGTGCGGTGCGCGGCATCGCCGTGGCCGCCCAGCCGCCGCGCGGCATGTCCGAGGCGGACCTGGCCAAGCGGGCCAAGGTCCCGCCGTGGAAGCTGCGGACCCTGCGTCAGCAGGCGCGGGGGTGGAGCCCGGCGGGGGTCACCCGGGCCATGGCGGTGGTCGCCGAGACCGACGCGCTCATCAAGGGCGCCGGACGCGATCCCGAGTACGCACTGGAGCGGGCCGTCATCGAGATCGCCCGGGCCCGCGGCACACGCTGAGCGGCGCGACGGAACGGACCGCGCCCGCGGGCCGACTGCCGGGGCGGGCCGGGCGCCGTCCCCGGCAGGAGCACCGCCTCAGCGGATGGTCCTGCCGCCCTGCCACACCCGCAGGGTGTTGAGGCCCATCGACCAGGCGAAGGCGCCCTCGTGGTCGGCGTCCCACTGGACGAGGTCGGCCAGGCTGCCGGGCGCGAGCACGCCCCGGTCGGTCAGGCCCAGGGCGCGTGCGCTGCCCACCGTGGCGGCGTGCAGGGCCTCGTGCACGGTCATCTCGAACATGGAGATGGCCAGCGAGATCACCAGCGGCATCGACATCGTGCCCGACTGGCCGGGGTTGTGGTCGGTGCCCAGTCCGATGGGCACGCCGTGGTCGAGCAGCGCCCGCACCGGCGGGGTGCGGCGCTCGTGCAGCGAGGTCGTCGGGCAGGCCACCACCGGCGTGCGGGTGGCGGCCAGCGCCAGGACGTCCTGCTCGTCGGTCTCGTGCAGCAGGTCCACCGAGGAGCAGCCCATCTCGGCGGCCATGCGCACGGCGCCGTGCCGGGGGCGCGAGCAGGCGTGCAGGGTGGTGCGCAGCCCCGCGGACTGGCCCACCCCCAGCAGCATGCGGGCGTCCTCGGTGGTGAACTGCTGGTTGTCGCAGTACACGTCCACCCCGTCGGCACCGGCGAGCGCGGCGTCGTTGAGCCAGGAGGCGGCGGTGGCCGCGTACTCCCTGGGTCTGCCGAAGAACTCGGGCGGCACCCCGTGCGCCGGGAAGAAGGTGACGTGCAGGCGCGGCATGCCCGGCTCCTCCTCCAGGGAGCGCAGCAGGCGCACGTCGGCCAGTTCGCCGTCCCTGGTCAGGTGGTAGCCGGTCTTGGCCTCCACGGTGGTGCTGCCGGTCAGCACCCAGTGCCGGAGCCGTTCGCGGACCGCGTTGCACAGGGTCCAGGGATCGGTGCCCCGGGTGATGGTGACGGTGGTGGAGACACCGCCCCCAGCCGCGAAGATGTCCCCCTTGGAAGCGCCCTTGGCCCACATGTTGACCTCGGCGTAGCGGTCCCCCGCGTACACCGGATGGCAGTGGGCGTCGATCAGCCCGGGGGTGATCATGCCGCCGCCGATGTTGACGACGTCGTCGACGTCGGTGAGGTCGTCCACCACGCCGGGGATGCACTGGGGGAGCTCGGCGGCGGGCCCGACCCAGGCCACCCGGTCGTCGTCCATCAGGAGCGCGGCCTTGGTGAGCAGTTCGCTCCCGGTCCACAGCCGGCCGATGTTGCTGAGGAGTACCGCCGTCATGGGGTCGTCCGCCCTCGCCGGTCAGATCCGCCGGTGCGACTGCGGGACACGGTCGTGGGATACACGGGCGGACATGGCGACCTCGTATCTGGAGCGGTCCGACAGAGCCGGTGGGGGGCGGCCTGCGGCCGCCGCGGTGCCGTGACAGTGGCACAGGGGTCGGCTGTCGCGGGACAGCGGCCACTGGCGGCCAGTGCTCCAAAACCGTAGTCCATCCGCGGACTCCGTGTACACCTCCCCGGGAGGACGAATAGGACGGTCTCCCAACAAAAACCGCGGGCACGGAGAGTGATCAGTACCACGGACGGCAGCGGTGAGCTGGATGTTCGCGTGCGTCGTCCGAGCGGGAACGCGCCCGTGCGCTACGTCGGCGCCCGCGCCCCCGGACACGGCGAGGCCGGGGCGCCCCCGTCGGGGCGCCCCGGCCGTGCGCGGCGGACCGCGCGTGCCTCAGGCCGTGCTGGGCGTGTACTCGTCGAGTCTGCCCGCGAGCAGGGCCGGGACGAAGGCGTGGATCGCCGTGCCCTCGGCGGTGTGCTCCTCGCTGAGGATGCGCCCCTCCTCGTGGATCCGGGCGATGAGGTCGCCCCGCGAGTACGGGACGAGCGCCCGCACCTCGTGCGCCAGCTCGGGCAGCGCCGCGGCGACCGCCTCCACCAGGGCGGAGACGCCCTCACCGGTGCGCGCCGACACCTCGACCATGTCCGGGTAGCGGGTGCGCATCACCTTGAGCACGTCGGGGTCGGCGGCGTCCACCTTGTTGACCACGATGAGCTCGGGCACGTCACCGGCGTCGATGTCGGCGAAGACGTGCCGGACCGCGTTGATCTGGCTCTCGGGGTCGGGGTGGGATCCGTCGACCACGTGCAGGACCAGATCGGAGTCGGCGACCTCCTCCAGGGTGGAGCGGAAGGCCTCCACCAGCTGGTGCGGCAGGTGCCGGACGAAGCCGACGGTGTCGCTGAGCGTGAACCCGCGGCCGTCGGGTGTGCGGGCCTGGCGCACGGTCGGGTCCAGGGTGGCGAACAGGGCGTTCTCGACCAGGACTCCGGCGCCGGTCAGCCGGTTGAGCAGGCTCGACTTTCCCGCGTTGGTGTACCCGGCGATGGCCACGGACGGCACCGCGCGGGTACGCCGGACGTCGCGCTTGACGTCGCGTGCGGTACGCATGTGGGCGAGCTGGCGGCGCAGCTTGGCCATCTTGTCGTTGATGCGCCGGCGGTCGGTCTCGATCTTGGTCTCACCCGGGCCGCGCAGGCCCACGCCGCCGCCCGCGCCACCGCCGCCGGAGCCGCCCGCCTGACGGGACAGGGCGTCACCCCAGCCGCGCAGTCGCGGCAACAGGTAGCTGAGCTGGGCGAGTTCGACCTGGGCCTTGCCCTCGCTGCTGCGCGCGTGCTGGGCGAAGATGTCCAGGATCAGGGCCGTGCGGTCGATCACCTTGACCTTGACCACGTCCTCCAGCTGGCGCAGCTGGCCGGGCGTGAGCTCCCCGTCGCAGATCACGGTGTCGGCGCCGGTGGCCTCCACGATGTCGCGCAGTTCGGCGGCCTTGCCCTTGCCGACGTAGGTGGCGGGGTCGGGCTTGGACCGGCGCTGGGTGACCCCCTCCAGCACGAGCGCGCCCGCGGTCTCGGACAGGGCGGCGAGCTCGGTGAGCGAGTTGTCCGCGTCGGTCTGGGAGCCGCTGGTCCACACGCCGATGAGGATGACGCGCTCCAGTCTCAGGGAGCGGTACTCGACCTCGGTGACGTCGGTGAGTTCGGTGGACAGTCCCGGAACGCGGCGCAGCGCGTGGCGCTCGGCGAGTTCCATCTCACCCTGGTCGGGGACGTTGTCCGGGTCGTCGTAGCGGTCTCCGCCGGTGGCTCCAGCCTCGCGGGACGCGTCGTATGCGTCGACCCCGTCCCCGACGGTGATCGCCTCGCGGAACGCGTCCTCGGCCTCGTGGCCGTCGTGGACGCTTCCGCGGGTGTCAGCTGTATTCATATCCCTCCAGGTGGGTCAACGTGGCCGCCGCCGCGATTCTTCCCGCGACCGGGCGGTGGCGGGTGCCCTGTCGATGGTGGCATCTCGCCTCCGCGAGGGCATCTGAATTATCGCAGGGCACGGCGGGCACGACACTCCACGGGACCCGGGCCGCGCCCCGCACCTGCCCCGACGACGGGCACGGAAGTCGCGGGAGAAGTTTTTGCGACCTTCCCATCCAGGGAAACTCCCCGGTCATTGTCTTCTTCCCTCTCCTCGAAGGAGGGGGATCCCGACCGAACCTAACAGCCTGGTGCCGCTCGCGCGGCGACCCTCACGGGCCCGGTTTCCTGCTTCGACGCCGACAGCGGAAGGGAGGACCCTTGCCGACTCACACCAGCTCCACAGGCATCACCAGGGTTCTCCCTGGCTGCGACTCGACCAGCCGCAAGAGTGTTCTTGGCCGCGTTGAGATCCCGATCATGCCGGGTGCGACAGGAAGGGCACGTCCATACCCGGGTGCCCAGGGAAAGCCGATCCAGCAGGTACCCGCACGCAGAACAGGTCTTGGAGGAGGGATACCACCGGTCGACCACCACCAGGGTTCGACCCGCACGCGCGGCCTTGTACTCCAGCTGACGGCGGAACTCACCAAGGCCGGCGTCCAGGACCGACCGGTTCAGCCCGGCCTTTTGACGGACCCGCTGACCGGGTCGCTCGACGGTGCCTTTCGCGGAGGCGGTCATGCCCCGCACGTTCAGGTCCTCGATGGCGATCAGGTCGTGCTCGCGCACCAGGCGGGTCGTGGTCTTGTGCAGGAAGTCAGCGCGGGCGTGGCGGACCTTGCGGTGCGCGGCCGCGACTTTGCGCTTGGCCTTACGGCGGTTGTTCGACCCGCGCTGGGTGCGGGCCATGCGCCGCTGGTAACGCTTGAGGTTGCGGGCCTTGCGCTCCAGATGGCGGGGGTTGGCGATCTTCTCGCCCGTGGACAGGATCGCGAAGTCCTTCACACCAAGGTCCACGCCAACCTCGGCCCCCGTCTGTGGTACGGGGTCGGGGTCCGGGCCGTCCACGGCGAAAGTCACATACCAGCGGCCGTCCGCCTCACGGGAGACGACCACCGTGGTCGGGTCCAGGGCGGCCAGGTTCGTCTCGGGCCAGGACCAGGCCACCTTCAGCGGCCTCTGGTGCTTGGCCAGGAACAGCTGTCCATCCTTGATGCGAAACGCGCTGCGGGTGTAGTGCGCCGACTGCCGACCTGTCCGGTTCTTGAACCGGGGATAGCGGGCGCGGCCCGTGAAGAAGTTCGCGAACGCGCTGTGCTGGTGGCGCAGGGTCTGCTGCAACGGCACCGAGGACACCTCGGACAGAAACGCCGTTTCCTGGGTGCGTTTCCACCCGGTCAGCGCCTGGTCGGTCTGCTTGTAGGAGGTGTTCTCGCCGTGCTGGTGGTAGGCGGTGTGGCGGTCGGCGAGGGTCTTGTTCCACACCAGGCGCACGCAGCCGAACGTGCGGCCCAGCTGGGCCGCTTGTTCGGGGTCCGGGTAGGCCCGGCACTTGTACGCCGTCCGCATACAGCAAAACTTACACCAAGGGAGAGCATGAGTAAGGCAAAAAAAGAAGGTGCGAGCTGCCTGCCCGTCCTGAAGGACGGGGAGGAATCCGGGAGGCATGGTGAGACACGCGCGACGTTGACCGTCCGCGAACCGGACGGTAGCTTCGTTTTCCACATACCAGAAGCTTATTTCGTATTGCGGAAGGTTTTCCATGGGCGCCACGCACGGGGTCGAGATCACCGGCCCCCTCCACGAACGGTTCGACGAGATCCTCACAGAGGACGCCCTCGCCCTCGTCGCCGAACTGCACCGCACCTTCGAGGAGCGCCGCCAGGAGCTCCTCGACGCGCGCGTGACCAGGCAGGAGCAGATCTCGGCCGGGGCCGACCTCGACTTCCTCCCCGAGACCAAGCACATCCGCGAGGACGACAGCTGGCGGGTCGCCCCTCCCGCCCCGGGCATCACGGACCGCCGCGTGGAGATCACCGGCCCCACCGACCGCAAGATGACCATCAACGCGCTCAACTCCGGCGCCAAGGTGTGGCTCGCCGACTTCGAGGACGCCAACACCCCGTTGTGGGAGAACATGATCGGGGGCCAGCTCAACCTGCGCGACGCCCTCGACCGCACCATCGACTTCACCTCCCCCCAGGGCAAGGCCTACGCCCTGAAGGAGGACGGCGAGCTCGCCACCGTCGTCGTGCGGCCGCGCGGCTGGCACCTGGACGAGAAGCACGTCCTCGTGGACGGCCAGCGCGTCAGCGGCGGCCTGCTGGACTTCGCGCTCTACTTCTTCCACTGCGCCCAGCGCCAGATCGACAAGGGCAGGGGCCCCTACTTCTACCTGCCCAAGATGCAGAGCCACCTCGAGGCGCGCCTGTGGAACGACGTCTTCGTCCTGGCCCAGGAGCGCCTGGGCATCGCGCGCGGCACCATCCGCGCGACCTGCCTCATCGAGACCATCCCGGCCGCGTTCGAGATGGAGGAGATCCTCTACGAGCTGCGCGAGCACTCCGCGGGCCTCAACGCGGGCCGCTGGGACTACCTGTTCAGCATCATCAAGACGCACCGCACCCGCGGCCGCAAGTTCCTGCTGCCCGAGCGCAACGCCGTCACGATGACCGCCCCCATGATGCGCGCCTACACCGAGCTGCTGGTCAAGACCTGCCACAGGCGCGGCGCCCACGCCATCGGCGGCATGGCGGCCTTCATCCCCTCCCGCAGGGACGAGGAGGTCAACAGGACCGCCTTCGCCAAGGTGCGCGACGACAAGTCCCGCGAGTCCGGCGACGGCTTCGACGGCTCCTGGGTCGCCCACCCGGGCCTGGTCCCGGTGGCCATGGAGGTCTTCGACGGCGTCCTGGGCGAGCGCCCGAACCAGATCGACAAGCAGCGCCCCGAGGTCGAGGTCTCGGCCGAGGACCTGCTGGCCGTGGACAGGACCCCGGGCGGCGTCACCCTCGCGGGCCTGCGCGGCAACGTCAACGTCGCCCTGCAGTACCTGGCGACGTGGATGGGCGGCAACGGCGCGGTGGCCATCCACAACCTCATGGAGGACGCCGCGACCGCCGAGATCTCCCGCTCCCAGGTCTGGCAGTGGCTGCACAACGACATCACGCTCGACAACGGCCCCAAGGTCACCGCCGAGCTGGTCAGGGGGGTCATCGACGAGGAGCTCGCCGCCATCCGCGAACAGTTGGGCGCTGACTTCGACGAGAACCTGTACCAGCAGGCAGGCGAGCTGTTCACCGAGGTGGCCCTGGCCGACGAGTACGTCGACTTCCTGACCCTGCCCGCCTACGAGCGGATGCCGTAGCCCGACGCTAATTTCATAAGACGGAAGACAACTTCCACTGCACCCCTTGCATGCGCGAGGGGTGCAGTCGTACGTTCACCTTGCGAGGTCGCGTCCGGAAGCGGGCGGGACCGTCCGTGTCCGCGCAGGTGGAACCGGGAGGCGCCCATGTCCGAGACCGAGGCGGCGCAGGCGGCCGTGGCCGGGCTCGTCCCGCGGCTGCGCCGGATCTGCGGAGAGGACGGCGTGCTCACCGACGCCGCCCAGCGCCGCACCTACGAGAGCGACGGGCTGCCCCACCACCGCGCCCTCCCCGGCGTCGTGGTGCTGCCCACCAGCGCCGACCAGGTCGCCGCCGTCGTGCGCCTGTGCGCCGAGAACGGCGTGCCCTTCGTCCCGCGCGGCGCGGGCACCGGCCTGTCCGGGGGAGCGCTCCCCCACGCCGAGGGCGTCCTGCTGGTCACCTCGCGCATGCGCCGCATCCTGGAGATCGACGTCGAGAACGAGTGCGCGGTCGTCGAACCCGGTGTGGCCAACCTGGACGTCACACGCGCCGCCGCGCCCCACGGCTACTACTACGCGCCCGACCCCTCCAGCCAACAGGTGTGCTCCGTGGGCGGCAACGTCGCCGAGAACTCCGGCGGCGCCCACTGCCTCAAGTACGGCTTCACCGTCAACCACGTGCGCGGCCTGGACATCGTCACCCCCTCCGGCGAGCAGGTGAGCCTGGGCGGCAAGAACCCCGGCGCGCACGGCTACGACCTCGTCGGGGCCTTCATCGGTTCCGAGGGCACCCTGGGCGTGGCCACCCGGATCACCGTGGGCCTCACCCGGTCCCCGGAACGCACCGTCACCCTGCTGTCGGCGTTCACCTCGATGGACGCGGGCGGCCGGGCGGTCAGCTCCATCGTCTCCGCCGGGGTGCTGCCCTCGGCCGTGGAGATGATGGACGCGCTGGCCATCGAGGCCGCGGAGAGGGCTGTGGCCTGCGACTACCCCGAAGGCGCCGCGGCCGTGCTGATCGTGGAGCTGGACGGGCCCGCAGCGGAGGTCGAGGCCCAGCTCGCCGAGGTCACCCGGCTGTGCGCGGAGGCGGGCGCCTTCGAGACCCGCGCCGCCAGCGACGCCGACGAGCGCGCCCGGATCTGGAAGGGCCGCAAGTCGGCCTTCGCCGCCGTCGGCCGGATCAGCCCCGCCTACATCGTCCAGGACGGCGTCGTCCCGCGCACGGCCCTGCCCGAGGTGCTGCGGCGCATCACCGAGCTGTCGGCGGCCTCGGGCATCCGCGTCGCCAACGTCTTCCACGCCGGGGACGGCAACCTGCACCCGCTCGTGCTCTTCGACGACGCGGAGCCGGGCGCGGCGGAGCGGGCGGAGAAGGTCTCCGGCGCCATCCTCGACCTGTGCATCGAGCACGGCGGCTCCATCACCGGCGAGCACGGGGTGGGCGTGGACAAGGCGTGCAAGATGCCGCGCATGTACGGCCCCGACGACCTGGCCACCTTCGACCTGTTCCGCCGGGCCCTGGATCCCGACGGGCTCGCCAACCCGGACAAGCTGCTGCCCACCCCGCGCCTGTGCGGCGAGCGGCCCGGGGTGCGCACGGGGGTGCACCCGCTGGTGGAGGCGGGAAAGGCCGAACAGTTCTGAGGCGCGGGCGGACCGCGAGCACGGGGGAGAACACGTGACACTCGTCGAGGGACCGGACGCCCGGGGCGGCGCACTGCGCGAGGGGACCGGCGCCGACGCGGTGGGCGGCCTCGTCCCCGCGCGCGTGGCGCGTCCCGCCGACACCCAGGGTCTGGGCCGGGTCATGGCGTCCGCCGCCCGGGAGGGGCTGGCCGTCGTCGCGCGCGGCGGGGGCACGGCCCTGGACTGGGGCGGCCTCCCGCGTGGCCTGGACCTGCTCGTGGACACCGCCGACCTGTCGTGGATCGAGCACATCGCGGGCGACCTGGTGGTGGAGGTGGGCGCGGGAACCCCCGTGGCCGAGCTGTACGACGTGCTGGCCGCCGCCGGGCAGCGGCTGTCGGCGGACCCCGTGCGCACGGGCGGCACCGTGGGCGGGATGGTGGCCACGGGCGTGAGCGGTCCGCGCCGCCTGCTCACCGGTGCGCTGCGCGACCTGGTCATCGGGATGACGGTGGCGCGCGCCGACGGCGTGGTGGCGCGCAGCGGCGGCCGGGTGGTCAAGAACGTGGCCGGATACGACCTGGCCAAGCTGCACACCGGCGGCCTGGGCACCCTGGGCGTGATCGCCTCGGTGGCCTTCCGCCTGCACCCGCTCCCCCGGGCCCTGCGCGTGCTGACCCTTCCGGCGGCCTCCGCGGCGCACGCCGAACACCTGCTGACGGCGCTGCGCCGGTGCACGGCGACGCCCGCGGCGGTCGAACTGGACTGGCCTTCGGGCAGTCTGCGGGTGGTGCTGGAGGGAACCCCGGGCGGCGTCGGGGCGCGGATGGACGAGATCGCCACGGCCACTGGCGCGGAACCCGAGGTGGCCGACGCCCTGCCCGAGGGCTGGGGAGTGCTGCCCGCCGAGGGCACGCTCGCCCTGGTGTCCGTGCCGCCCGCCGAGAGTGTCCGGGCCGCGGTGCGGGTGAACGAGCTGTCCGGCGCGGGCGTCAGCGGCTCGGCCCGGGCGGGGGCGCTGTACGCGTCCTTCCCGCCGGGCACCGGTGCCGCCGAGGTGGCGGCCGTGCTCGACGACGTGCGTTCGGTGCCCGGCTGGACGATGACCCTGCTGCGCGCGGAACCGCACGTCCACGCCGCCGGTGTGGACCTGTGGGGGGAGGTCCCCGGGCTGCCCCTGATGCGGGCGGTCAAGGACTCCCTCGACCCCGGACACCGCCTGGCCCCCGGGCGCTTCGCGGGCGGTATCTGAACACGTGCGAACACCCTGGGAGGGCCCGTGACCGACCTACCGACCGCGGACGAGCGTGACCGGCTGTTCTCCGACCTGCTCAACGACTGCGTCCACTGCGGTTTCTGCCTGCCCACCTGTCCCACGAACGTGCTGTGGGGCCAGGAGATGGACTCGCCGCGCGGACGGATCCACCTGATGGCGCAGACGCACACCGAGGACGTGCTGACCGAGACCGCGGTCGGGCACTTCGACAACTGCCTGGGCTGCCTGGCGTGCGTGTCCGCCTGCCCGTCGGGGGTGGCCTACGACGCCCTCATCGACACCACCCGGCACCGGGTGGAGAAGGAGTACGAGCGGCCCGCGGGCGAGCGGGCGCTGCGCGGGGCGATCTTCGCGCTGTTCCCGTACCGGCGCAGGCTGGGGCTGCTGCGCGGACCGCTGCGCGCCTACCAGGCCAGCGGCGTCTCCTCGCTGGTGCGGCGCACGGGGCTGCTGGAGCGGATGTCCCCCACTCTGGCCACCATGGAGCGGATCTCGCCGCCGCTGTCGTCTCCGCCTCCCGCGCTGCCGGAGCTGGTGCCCGCCGTGGGACGGGCGCGGACCCGGGTGGGCATGCTGGTGGGCTGCGTGCAGGGGGCGTTCTTCCCCGAGGTCAACACCGCGACCGCGCGGGTGCTGGCCCTGGAGGGCTGCGACGTGGTGATCCCCCGCGCCCAGGGCTGCTGCGGGGCCCTGTCCGGGCACGCCGGGCGGATGGAGGAGTCGGCCGACCTCGCCCGGAGCCTGGTCGAGGTGTTCGAACGCGAGCGGGTGGACCGGATCGTGGTCAACTCGGCCGGGTGCGGGTCCAGCATGAAGCACTTCGACCGCACCCTGGCCGAGGCGGGCGCGGACCGGGCCTGGGTGCGCCGGGGGCGGGCCCTGTCCGAGCGGGTCGCGGACCTCACCGAGTTCCTGGTGGAGCTGGGGCCGCGCGCGGAGCGCCACCCCCTCCCCCTGCACGTGGCCTACCACGACGCGTGCCACCTCTCCCACGGCCAGGGCGTCACCAGGCCGCCCCGCGCCCTGCTCGCGGGCATCCCGGAACTGCGCGTGTCCGACCTGCCCAACAGCGAGATCTGCTGCGGCTCGGCGGGGGTGTACAACCTGCTCAAGCCCGAGGCCGCCCAGGAACTCGGCGACCGCAAGGGGCGGGACGTGGCCTCCACCGGCGCCGACGTCCTGGTGTCGGGAAACCCCGGGTGCTCGCTCCAGATAGCGTCCGCCATGGAACGCGCGGGTTCCCCGGTCGCGGTGACCCACACCGCCCGGGTGCTGGACGCCTCACTGCGAGGGTTGACCGTCGGGCAGCTGCTGGGGCGTCGTTGAGCGTTCGGGGTTGAGGGTGTGGTCGCGCTGACGGCAGCCCCGGGGGTTGAAGATGCACGGTCCCGCGTACCTCAGCCCCAACCCCTCCGGCTGAAGCTCGCGACCTCGCCCGGGGGTCAGATCAGGCTCGTCTCGCCCTCGGCCACGATGACGGCCGGGCCGCTCAGCCTCGCGCCGTCCGCGTCCAGGAAAACGGTGCACTCGCCCCCGAGGACCCGCACCCTCCAGGTCGCGCTCTCCCCACGGGGGGTGGCGGCGGCAGCGGCGGCGACGATCCCGGTCCCGCAGGAGCGGGTCTCCCCGGAGCCCCGCTCGTACACGCGCATCTCCAGCACGCCCGGAGACACCTCGCGGTACACCTCGACGTTCGCCCCGGCGGGGAAGGCCTCCACGTCCAGCACCGGCAGCTCGCTCAGGTCCACCTCGACGACCGGCACGGCCACCTCGCAGGCCAGGTGCGGGTTGCCCACGGAGATCTGCTCACCGTGCACCACCTGCCGGGCGAGCTTGGCGGAGGAGGTTCCCTGCATCTCCACGCGGCCCATGTCTATGGTGATGCCGCCGTCGGCCCCCACCTGGACCTCCTTGGCTCCGTCGCGGGTGCCCACCTCGAAGCGGTCCCCCTCGACGAGCCCCGCGTGCAGCAGGTAGCGGGCGAACACCCGCACACCGTTGCCGCACATCTCGGCGACGCTCCCGTCGGCGTTGCGGTAGTCCATGAACCACTCGGAGCGCTCGGCCGTGCGGGCGGCCGGGGCGAGGGCCTCACCGAGGGCGCGCGTGCGCACCACCCGAAGGACGCCGTCACCGCCGATCCCGGCCCGACGGTCGCACAGCAGGCGGACGGCCTCCTCCGTGAGGTCGAGCTCCCCGTCGGGGTCGGGGAGGATCACGAAGTCGTTCTCTGTTCCGTGGCCCTTGGCGAATCGCATGCCGACCATCCTAGGCGCGGACGGCCACCGCCCCCGTCCCCGCTCGGCGGTCGGGCCGGGCCCGGGGCTGACTACGCTGGAGGATTGACTTCCTCTCCTGCCTGAAGGCAGGAGAATCCGGAACCACCTACCGGTGGTTCGAGGCCAGGGCCTCGTCACGGGTCGCCCCGTGGCCTTCCTGTTTCGTCGCCGGCCGCCCCGTCCGGGAGGACTCCCGTTGAGGTCTCACACCAGCTCCGCAGGCAGATGCCGCCAGCCCGGCGGCCCTGAGGTTGTTCGCCGCATTCACATCACGGTCATGAGTGGTCCCGCACTGGGGGCACGTCCACTCCCGCACGTGCAGCGGCAGCGACGCGTGCACGTATCCGCACCCGGGCGTCGAGCACGCCTTGGAGGAAGAGAGGAACCGGTCCACCACGACCAGATCCCGCCCATACCAGGCACACTTGTACTCCAACATGGACCGGAGTTCACGCCAGGCCGCATCCGAGATCGCCCGGGCGAGTCTGCGGTTCCTGACCAGGTTGCCCACGGCCAAATCCTCGATCACGACCACTTGGTTCTCGCGGACGAGTCGAGAGGTGAGCTTGTGCAAAAAGTCGCGCCTGCGGTCGGTGATGCGGGCGTGCACCCGCGCCACCCTGCGCCGCGCCCTGTCCCGGTTCGCGCTGCCCTTGGCCTTACGCGACAGCGCCCGCTGTGCCTTGGCCAGCCTGGCGCGGTCGCGTCGCTCGTGGCGGGGGTTGGCCACCTTCTCCCCCGTGGACAACGCCACCAGCGACGTCACACCCATGTCCACACCCACCGCGTCGTGGGCGGCCGGAGCCGACTCGACGGTGTCCTCGCACAGCAGCGACACGAACCAGCGCCCGGCCGCGTCACACGACACCGTCACCGTGGACGGCCGCGCTCCTTCGAGCAGGGGCCGCGACCACACCACGTCGAGCGGATCGGCCATCTTGGCCAGAGTGAGCTGCCCGTCGCGGTAGCGGAACGCGGACCGGGTGTACTCCGCCGAGGCACGCGACTTCTTCTTCGACTTGAACCGCGGATAGCGCGCACGCTTGTCGAAAAAGTTGCGGAAGGCCGTGTGCAGGTGGCGCAGCGTCTGCTGGAGCGGGACGCAGGAGACCTCGGCAAGGAAGGACAGCTCCTCGGTCCTCTTCCATGCGGTGAGCATCGCCGAGGTCTGGGAGTAACCCACCCGTTCCCGGCGCTGCTGTCAGACGGCGGTGTGTTCAGCCAGGGGCCGGTTGTAGACCAGGCGCACGCACCCGAACGTGCGCGACAGCTCAGCCGCCTGCGCATCGGTGGGGTAGAAGCGGTACCGAAACGCCCGCTTCACGCTCGTGCCGGTCATGGCACACACCGTAGCGACCGCTGCGCGATCGCGTGAGCCGAATCCAACACAAAGCCACGAGAAGGGAGAGGGCGTTTCCTCCCCGCCCTGAAGGACGGGGTATCCACGCCCAACAAACAGATGATCAAGGTGATCGCGGTCGTCGGCCCGACCGCTGTGGGCAAGTCGGACCTGGCCGTCGAGGTGGCCCTGCGGCTGGAGGAGCGCACGGGGCGCCGGGGCGAGGTGATCAACGCCGACTCCATGCAGCTCTACCGCGGCATGGACATCGGCACCGCCAAGCTCACCGACGCCGAGAGACGCGGGGTGCCCCACCACCTGCTCGACGTGTGGGAGGTCAGCGAACCCGCGGACGTCGCCAGCTACCAGGACATGGCGCGCGACCGCGTCGAGCAGTGTGCCGACCGCGATGTTCTCCCCGTCCTGGTCGGCGGTTCGGGCCTGTACGTGCGCTCGGTCCTGGACCACCTGAACTTCCCGGGCACCGACCCCGCGGTCCGCGCGCGCCTGGAGGCGGAGCTCGGCGACGTCGGCCCGGGCGTCCTGCACGCCCGCCTGGCCGAGTCCGACCCCGCGGCGGCCCGCGCCATCCTGCCGGGCAACGGGCGGCGGATCGTGCGCGCCCTGGAGGTCATCGAGCTGACCGGGGAGCCGTTCACGGCGAACCTGCCGGACCACACCTCCTTCTACCCGTGCACGCAGATCGGCCTGACCGCTCCCCGTGTCGAGCTGGACGAGCGCATCGACACCCGCGTGGACCGCATGTGGGAGCAGGGCCTGCTGGAGGAGGTCCGCGAGCTGGACAAACTCGGGCTGCGCGAGGGCCGGACCGCCTCGCGTGCGCTCGGTTACGCGCAGGCGCTCGCCCAGCTGGACGGCACGCTGTCCGAGGAGGAGGCCAAGGCGGACACCGCCCAGGCCACACGTCGGTTCGCCCGCCGCCAGGAGTCGTGGTTCCGGCGCGACCCGCGGGTGCGCTGGCTCCCCCACGACTCCCCCGACCTGGTGGAACGCGCCCTGACCCAGGTGGAGCGGGCCCTGTCGGGAACCTCGGACGAGCCGGGCGAGGCACTGGTGGACGTGTCGACCTGGGTGCCCCACTCCGCGCGGTGACCCCGCGGCGGGTCCGCGTCCGCCGAACACCCGCCTCCACGTGACGGCCGGGCCCGCGAAGGGCCCGGCCGTCCGTCCTCCACACCTCATCCCGTCTTCCTTTCCCCAGGTCCACGGCTCCTTCCCGCTCTCCCGCGCCTCCGGCCCGCTTTCCCGCCCGAAAACCCTTGCCCCGGCCTCCCGGGTGACCTACTTTGACTGTGTGACCAGTTTTGAAATCTGGTCACGCAGTCAGGGAAGGGAGGTGTGGATATGGTCATCGGCGTCAACACGCGTGGTCAGCAGTACCTCGCACGCCCTCGACTCGCAGGAGTACACCGTGGCCCCATCCACACCCCCGACCGCCAGCGAGCGCGAACTGCGCGCCGACCGCATCCTGGACGCGGCGGAGGAACTGATGGTCGCCTGGGGACACCGCAAGATCACCATCGAGGACGTCGCCCGGCGGGCCAGGATCGGCAAGGGGACCGTCTACCTGCACTTCTCCACCAAGGAGGCTCTGCTCCTCACGGTGGTCATGCGGGCGCAGCTCGGCATGCTGCGCCAGATCCTGGACTCCATGCGCGCCTCGCCCGAGAACGTCCGGCCCAGCGAGGTCGCCCGCGCGCTCTACCTGTTCCACCTCGACTCGCCGACCATCCGCGCGCTGTTCGCCAACGGCACCGAGTCCCTGGGCAACCTCTCCCGCGACGCGGCAGCCCTGGTCGGCGACACCGTACGGGACCGGCAGAGGGCCCTACAGACCTACTGGGACATCCTGCGCGAACACGGCCTGCTCAACGGCGACCGCTCCCCCGACGAGCAGCTGTACGCCTACAACTCCCTGGTCATAGGCCACCTGGTCACGCCCCCGGTGCTGGAGGAACAGGGCATGCACGTGCCCGACCACGGCACGCGCGCCGAGCTCATGGCCAGGAGCATCCGACTGCTCCTGGAGGGGGACGCCTCCCCGGAGGACACCCGCCGGGCCCGGGACAGGGCCCTGGCGCTCTTCTCCGCGCTGGACGAGCGCCTGCACGCGGAGATCACCCGGCAGAAACAGACGACACGCTCCACCTGAGCCCCAGAGGAGGGCCCATGACAGCCGCAGCCCCGTCCGACGACCTGATTGACCTGCGCTCCCCCGAGTTCACCGCCGACCCCCACTCCGTGATCGACCGGGTCCGGGCCGCGGGCGGCTCGGCACCGGCCCTCTTCGTGGACACGATGGAGGCCGTCCTCTTCGTCGACGACGAGGACGTGCGGACCATCCTCAGTGACCGGCGCTTCGTGCTGGACCCCGCGAACGTGTCGGGCGGCCGGACCTCCAGCACCCGCTCCGACGCGCTGAGGGGGCTGGGCATCCGCCCCGACCTGATCACCTACCTGACCGAGTCCCTCCTGGACAAGGACGGCGGCGACCACACGCGGCTGCGCAAGCTGGTCTCGCGCACCTTCACCGTGCGCCGGGTCAACGAGCTGCGGCCCGCGGTCCAGCGCGTCACCGACGACCTGCTGGCACGGCTGCCCGACCTCGCCGACCGGGACGGGGTCGTGGACCTCATGCCGCACTTCTCCTACCCGCTGCCGATCGCGGTCATCTGCGACCTGGTCGGCGTTCCGGAGGAGGACCGCGAGACCTGGCGGGCGTGGAGCGACCAGCTGTCCAGGTTCGACCCCACCCGGCCCGAGCTGATGAACGACGCGCTCGGCGAGATGATCGGCCACATCGAGGGGATGCTCGCCGAACGCCGGTCCCGGCCGAGCGAGGACCTGCTCGGCGCCCTGGTCAGGGCGCGCGACGAGGACGGCGGACGCCTGAGCGAGAGCGAGCTGATCACCCTGGTGTTCACCCTCGTCATCGCTGGGCACGAGACCACCGCGCACGTGCTGGGCAACGGGGTGCGGGCCCTGCTCGACCACCCGGTCCAGTGGGAGATCCTCCGGCAGGACCCCGGACTGCTGCCCTCCGCCGTGCACGAGATGCTCCGCTACGGGGGCACCGCCGTGATCGCCAAGGCGCGGTACGCGGCCGAGGACGTCGAGCTCAGGTGCGGCAGCCTGGCCGCGGGCGAGCGGGCGATCGCGGTCCTGGCTGGCGCCAACCGCGACCCGAGGGTCCACCCCGACCCGCACCGGTTCGACATCACCCGTCACCAGGGCAGACCCGGCGAGGCGCACGTGGGGTTCGGCCACGGCATCCACTACTGCCTGGGCGCGGCCCTGGCCCGCCAGGAGGGTGAGGTGGCGGTCGGGTCCCTGCTGACCGCCTACCCCGGCCTGTCCCTGGTCTCCGGGCGCGAGCCCCTGCCCGGGAAGGTTCCGGGCGCGATGCGGATGGACAGCCTGCCCGTCCGGCTCTGAGGCCCCGACCCGCGCGGCCGTCCACCCGGTCTCCGCGACCCCCGTCGGGCCCCGGACGGCGGCACAGCGGCCTCACCGGACCCGGCGGCGCGCGGAGGCCGACCCCCGGAAGGCGGGACGGCCGAGGGCCGCGCCGCGGAACGACAGCGGCCCCCGGCACGAAGGCGCCGGGGGCCGCGACCGCTGTCGGTGCGGGGTCAGATCTCGCAGCAGCCGCCCACCGGGGCGGGCTCCTCGGCCGGAACGCCGATCCGGGGCATGCCCAGGAGCACCTCCGGCTTGCTCTCCTGGACCGGCTGGCCGTTGCGGGCCGCCCAGGCGTCGCCCGCGCGGGTGCGCCGCAGGGCGCGCACACCGGAGTCGGCCACCAGGTGGTGCGGGGCGGCGTAGGTGACCTCCACGGTCACCGTGTCGCCGGGGCGCGGGTCGTCGCTGTCACCGACCGCGAAGTGCACCAGGCGGTTGTCGGGGGCGCGTCCGGACAGGCGGCGGTGCTCGCCGTCCTTCCTGCCCTCGCCCTCGGCGACCAGCAGCTCGACCTCACGGCCGACCAGCTTCTGGTTCTCCTCCCAGGAGATCTGGTCCTGGAGGTCGACCAGGCGCTGGTACCGGTCCTTGACCACCTCCGGCGGGACCTGGTCCTCCATGGTGGCGGCCGGGGTCCCGGGGCGCTTGGAGTACTGGAAGGTGAACGCCATCGAGAACCGCGCCTCGCGGACCACGTGCAGCGTCTCCTGGAAGTCCTCCTCGGTCTCGCCGGGGAAGCCCACGATGATGTCGGTGGTGATCGCGGCGTGCGGCATCGCGGCGCGCACCTTCTCCACGATGCCGAGGAAGCGTTCCTGGCGGTAGGAGCGGCGCATGGCCTTGAGGACCCGGCTCGACCCCGACTGGAGCGGCATGTGCAGCTGCGGCATGACGTTGGGGGTCTCGGCCATGGCCTCGATGACGTCGTCGGTGAAGTCGCGCGGGTGCGGGGAGGTGAAGCGCACCCGCTCCAGCCCCTCGATCTCGCCGCAGGCGCGCAGCAGCTTGGAGAAGGCCTGCCGGTCGCCGAAGCCGCTGCCGTAGGCGTTGACGTTCTGGCCGAGCAGGGTGATCTCGCTGACGCCCTCGTCGACCAGGGCGCGCACCTCGGCGAGCACGTCACCGGGGCGGCGGTCCTGTTCCTTGCCGCGCAGTGCGGGCACGATGCAGAAGGTGCAGGTGTTGTTGCAGCCGACGGAGACCGACACCCACGCCGCGTACGCGGACTCGCGGCGGCTGGGCAGCGTGGAGGGGAAGTGCTCCAGGGACTCGGCGATCTCCACCTGCGCCTCCCGCTGGACGCGGGAGCGCTCCAACAGGGCGGGCAGGGAGCCGATGTTGTGGGTGCCGAACACGACGTCGACCCAGGGCGCGCGGCGCACGATCTCGCCGCGGTCCTTCTGCGCCAGGCAGCCCCCGACGGCGATCTGCATCCCCGGATTGGCGTCCTTGACCGGGCGCAGGTGCCCGAGGTTGCCGTACAGGCGGTTGTCGGCGTTCTCCCGGACCGCACAGGTGTTGAAGACGACGATGTCTGCGGTGGTGTCCTCGGCTGCGCGCGCGTACCCAGCGTCCTCCAGCAGACCGGAGAGGCGCTCGGAGTCGTGGACGTTCATCTGGCAGCCGTAGGTCCGCACTTGGTAGGTACGACTCTGGCTCACGGAACCAGGCTATCCGGTGCCGCGCACCGCGCGGAGACCGTCGAACGGGCCCGACGACCCCACCTGGGGCTTTCCCCGGGACTCCGTCGCGGACGGGAAGGCTGAGCGTGGCCGGGAGCGGCCGATGTGAGACGCTGAAGAACGGAATCGCGACAGGGAGCGACAAACGGCCACTTAACCGTCCAAACCCATAACAGTTTCGCCGATCACGCCGTAACAAGTCTGCTACTCCGCAGACGGGCGGCGATTTCGTGATGACACGGCAACATGGACCCATTAGGTTCCGAACATGACCTCAACTCCTCTCGTCGTGCTGGAGAACGTCAACAAGCACTTCGGCGACCTGCACGTGCTCCGCGACATCGATCTGACGGTTAACTCCGGCGAGGTGGTAGTCGTCATCGGGCCGTCCGGTTCCGGCAAGTCGACGCTGTGCCGCACGATCAACCGCCTGGAGACGATCGACGCCGGCACCATCACGCTGGACGGACAGCCGCTGCCCGACGAGGGCCGTGGCCTGGCCCGGCTCCGCAGCGACGTGGGCATGGTCTTCCAGTCGTTCAACCTGTTCGCCCACAAGACCGTGCTCCAGAACGTGACCCTGGGCCCCACCAGGGTCCTGCGCATGAACAAGGCCGAGGCCGACGCCCGCGGCATGGAGCTGCTGGAGCGCGTCCAGATCGGCAACCAGGCCAACAAGTACCCGGCGCAGCTCTCCGGGGGTCAGCAGCAGCGCGTGGCGATCGCCCGCGCCCTGGCGATGAACCCCAAGGTGATCCTCTTCGACGAGCCCACCTCGGCCCTGGACCCGGAGATGGTCCAGGAGGTCCTCGACGTCATGACCGACCTCGCCGCCGAGGGCATGACGATGGTCGTGGTCACCCACGAGATGGGCTTCGCGCGCCGCGCGGCCAACCGGGTCGTCTTCATGGCCGACGGACAGATCGTGGAGGAGAACACCCCCGACGAGTTCTTCACCAACCCCCGGTCCGAGCGCGCCCAGGACTTCCTGTCCAAGATCCTGACCCACTAGGTTTCCCCGCGTTCTTCGCACGAAGCAAGGAAGAGGTACCCCACATGCGAGTTCGTCGCATCAGCACCATCCTGGGCGGCACCGCGGCCCTGGCCTTCGCCCTCAGCGCCTGCGGCACCGCCGACGTCGGTGACGGCGGCGGTGGCGGGGAGGGCGGCGGCGAGGGTGGCGGCGAGACCATCACCATCGGCGTCAAGTACGACCAGCCGGGCCTGGGCCTGCTGGACGGCGACGCCCCCGTCGGCTTCGACGTGGACGTGGCCACCTACATCGCCGGTGAGCTCGGCTACGAGCCCGAGCAGATCGAGTGGACCGAGGCCGCCTCCGCCAACCGCGAGTCCTTCCTCCAGCAGGGCACCGTCGACATGGTGATCGCCACCTACTCGATCACCGACGAGCGCCGCGAGGTCGTCGACTTCGCCGGTCCGTACTACGTCGCCCAGCAGGACATCCTGGTCCAGGCCGACAACGAGGACATCCAGGGCCCCGAGGACCTCGCGGGCAAGGTCCTGTGCTCGGCCTCCGGCTCCCGTTCGGCCAACAACATCGTCGACGACATGGGCATCGACGCCGAACTGCGCGAGGCGGGCAACTACTCCGAGTGCCTGTCGCTGCTGGGCAACGGCGCCGTCGACGCGGTGACCACCGACAACACCATCCTCGCGGGCTTCGCCGCGCAGGACCCCGGCACCTACCGCGTGGTCAACAACCCCTTCGGTGAGGAGCGCTACGGCGTGGGCCTGCCCGCCGGCTCCACGGAGCGGTGCGAGGAGGTCAACGCCGCCATCCAGAAGATGTGGGATGAGGGCTACACGACCGAGGCCCTGGAGAGCGCCTTCGGCGAGACCGACTTCGCCTACGAGGAGGCCGCTCCCGAGGTCGACGCCTGCCAGTAGGTCCCCCTCCCTTGACCGTGCGCCTCGCGGCGGAGCCGGCCCCGGCACCGCCGCGAGGCCCTTGACCAGCTGGGACCCATGGAAGCCTTTCTCAGCAATATCGACAGGGTTGTCGACGGTTTCTCATGGACCGTCCGGCTCACCCTCCTCAGCGCCCTCTTCTCCTTCGTCCTGGGCATCCTGCTCACGGCCATGCGGGTCTCCCCCGTCCCGCTCCTGCGCGGCCTGGCCACCGCCTACGTCGAGGGCATCCGCAGCACGCCCCTGACCCTGGTCCTGCTCTTCTGCGGTCTGGGTCTGAACAGCGCCCTGGGCCTGTTCCTGTCCGACACCGTCGCGTGGGACGTGTTCTGGTGGGCCGTCATCGGCCTGTCCGGCTACACCGCCTGCTTCGTCTCGGAGTCACTGCGCGCGGGGATCAACACGATCCCCCTTGGTCAGGTGGAGGCGGCCCGCTCGCTGGGTCTGACCTTCACCCAGAACCTGCGGATGATCGTCATCCCGCAGGCGCTGCGCACCGTCGTCGGCCCGCTGGGCAGCGTGCTCATCGCGCTGATCAAGAACACGACCGTCGCCTCCGTCGCGGGGCTGGGCGTTCAGGAGGCGTCCAGGGAGATGAAGCTCATGTTCGACCAGGGCATCGCGCCGGTCCTGCCGACCTTCGTCGGCTTCGCGATCGGCTTCCTGATCCTGACCCTGCCGACGGGCTACTTCTTCGGCTGGCTCTCCAAGCGCGTGGCGGTGGTCCGATGAGCGCGCAGACCTCCGTCCTCTTCGACGCGCCCGGCCCCAAGGCCCGCAGGCGCAACGTCGTCTACACGGTCATCACCGTGTTCCTGGCCGTGATCGGCCTGGGGATCCTGTACCTGGGGTTCAACGGCACCCTGCGCGACACCGGGTTCTCCCTGTTCAACCCGCTCACCTGGGGGCTGCTGGGCGACCCGGCCACCTGGGCGGTCAACCCCGCGGGCGAGTGGACGGCGGACAAGTGGGAGCCGTTCCTGCGGCCCGCCACCTGGACCGACTACGTCCTCCCGGGCCTACAGAACACGCTGACCGCGGCGCTGACCGCCTCGATCCTGGCCATCGTCTTCGGGCTGGTGTTCGGCATCGGCCGCCTGTCCGACCAGTGGTGGATCCGCGTCCCGGCCGGGGCCGTCGTGGAGTTCTTCCGCGGCATCCCGCTGCTGATGCTGATCTTCTTCACGATGGCGCTGCCCATCGTGGCCTACCAGCTGTTCGACATCCCCGCGGGCACCTTCCAGGTCTCCGCGCTGGCCGCCGTCGTCACGGGCCTGACCCTGTACAACGGCTCCGTGCTGGCGGAGGTCTTCCGTGCGGGCATCCTCGCGGTGCCCAAGGGCCAGTCCGAGGCCGCGCAGGCCATCGGGATGACCAGGGGCCAGAACATGCGGACGATCCTCATCCCGCAGGCGATCACCGCGATGATGCCCGCGATCGTGGCGCAGCTCGTGGTCCTGCTCAAGGACTCCGCGCTCGGCTACATCATCGCCTTCCCCGAGATGCTGCGCAGCTTCACCCTGCTGGCCACGCGCGAGGGCAACGTGATCCCCGCCGCGATCATCTGCGCGGCCATCTACATCGCCATCAACCTCTCGCTGAGCCGGGTCGCGATCTGGCTGGAGCGGCGCAACGCCCGCCGCGGCAGGCCCTCGGCCAAGCCCGTGGGCGGCGCGGACGTCCCGGTCAGGCCCTCGGGCACCGGTGGTGGCACCGGCGGCGACAGCCTGAAGGTCAACGGCCCCGCGGGGACCGTGGCGGTGGAGCCCACCGTGCAGGAGCCGCTTCCCGACACCCTGGACGAGTCCCGCCCGGCGGAGTCCGACGACGGCGACGACACGGACGGCAAGCGGGACCGGAAGGGCTGACCCCTCCTCCCCACGGTCGGTACGGCCCCGTGCGCGCCCCGCGGCGTGTACGGGGCCGTCGTCGTCCCGGCCCTCGGAGCGCGGCCGCGGGGGCGCCGCGCGGAGGGTCCTTCGGGACTGCACAAGCGGGCGAACGACGACTAAGGTCGACATGTCATCGCATCGAACCCAAGACCCATCCTGAGCGGACATGTCTGAACTGTCGAGCCCCCACGGCTCCTGGCCATCGCCCATCAGCGCCGGTGACGTCGCCCGAGGAGTGCGGCGGATGGCGTTCCCGTCCGTCGCGGGCGCGGAGGTCTGGTGGGAGGAGGGCCGCCCCGAGGAGGGTCGGACCACCCTCATGCGGCGCGACGCCGACGGAACGGTGACCGAGCTGCTGCCCGCGCACTGGAGCGCGGGGACCCGGGTGCACGAGTACGGCGGGCGCGCCTACCTGCCGGTCCCGCGCCGCGACGACAAGGCCATCACCCGCATGGGCGTGGTGTTCTCCCAGTCCTCCGACCAGCGTCTCTACCTGCTGGAACGCGGCTCCTCTGAGCCGGTGCCGCTCACCCCCGACGACGGCGCCTCGCGCTACGCCGACCCGGCGCTGAGCGCGGACGGGCGCGCCGTGCTGTGCGTGCGCGAGAGGCACGAGGAGGGGTCGGTCCGCCGCTCGATCGTGTCGGTGCCGCTGTCGGGCCGGGGCGCGCAGGACCCCTCCGCGGTGCGCGAACTGGTCTCGGGCGCGGACTTCTACGCCTCCCCCACCCCGTCACCGGACGGTGCCCATCTGGCCTACGTGCGGTGGAACCACCCCAGGATGCCCTGGGACGGCAGCGAACTGCGGGTGGGCACCCTGGGTGAGACCGGGCTGGCCGGCGAGTACACCCTCAAGGGCGGTGTGGACGAGTCGGTGGTCTCCCCGACCTGGGCCGACGACGCGACGCTGTACGTGGCCTCGGACTGGCCGGGCTGGTGGAACCTGTACCAGGCGGGGATGACCGGGCAGGCGTTGGCGCTGTACCCGGCAGAGGAGGAGTTCCACGCCTCCCCGGGCCGCCTGGGCAACCGTTCGTTCTGCGTGCTGGACTCGGGCCGGGTCGTGGCGCTGCACGGGCACGCCGACATGACCCCGAGCGTGTACGACCCCGACACCCTCGACCTGACGCCGGTGGTGACCGGCCTGACCACGTGGTCGATGCTGGACACGGACGGGCGCACCGTGGTGGCGGTGGCCTCCTCGCCGACCGAGCCGCCGTGCCTGGTGCGGCTGGATCCGGTCTCCGGGGTCGTGGAGGTGCTGCGCCGTGCCGCCGAGGAGCTGCCGGACGCCGCCTACCTGCCCGTCCCCCGGCAGGAGACGCTGCCGGGCCGGTACGGGGCGCCGGTGCACGCGAACGTGTACCCGCCGACCCACCCGGACGTGCCCGCGGACGGCCCCGCGCCGTACGTGGTGTGGGCGCACGGCGGCCCGGTGTCGGTCAGCACGCGGGAGTTCGACCTGGCCAAGGCCTACTTCACCAGCCGGGGGATCGGCGTGGTGGACGTCAACTACGGCGGCTCCACGGGGTACGGGCGCCCGTACCGCAAACGCCTGCACAAGGAGTGGGGCGTGGTGGACGTGGAGGACTGCGTGGCCGCGGCCCGGGCCCTGGTGGAACAGGGGGTGGCCGACCCCCGGCGGTTGGCGATCCGCGGTCCGAGCGCGGGCGGGTACACGGCGCTGATGGCGCTGACCGGGGACACGTTCGCGTGCGGGGTGTCCCTCTTCGGGGTCACCGACCTGCTGGGGTTCAGCGAGACCACGCACGACTTCGAGTCGCGGTTCCTGGACTCCCTGGTGGGGACGCTGCCGGGGTTCGTGGAGCGGTACCGGGAGCGCTCTCCGGTCAACCGCGCCGGGGAGATCGACGTGCCGGTGCTGCTGGTGCAGGGCTTGGAGGACAGGGTCGTGACCCCGGACCAGGCCACGGCGATGGCGACGGCGCTGGGGCGGCGCGGGGCACCGCACGCGCTGGTGGAGTTCGAGGGCGAGGGGCACGGGTTCACCGGGCAGGAGGCGCGGATCCGCTCCCTGGAGTCGGAGCTGGCCTTCTACGCGCGGGTGTTCGGGTTCGAGGCCGACGTGGCGCCGCTGGAACTGGTGACCGCTCCGCCGGAGACGGGGGCCGTCGAGGACGGCGCGGAACCGGCCGCGGAGGACTCCGGGGAGCCCGGCGCGGAGGATCCTGGGGAGTCCGGGGACACCGCGAGCACCGGGGACACCGCCGACGCGCTCACACGGGACGCCGGACAGGACGGGCTGCCCCCTCGGCCCGCGGAGGCCACCGCTGGCCCGACCTCCGTCGGCGACTGACCCTCTCGGGGATCTGTGGGAGCGGGGCGGTGACGGCTCAGAAGTCGGAGTCGGGGGCGTGGAGTTCGGCCTCCACGCCCTCGCGTTCGAGCTCCTCGCGGACCACCCGGTAGGACAGGCCCGAGGAGTAGCCCTTGCGGGCGAGGAAGCCCAGGGCGCGGCGGACCCGCGTCTCCTTGTCCTTACCCCGGGTAGCGGCCAGGCGGCGGCGGGCGAGGTCGCGGGCGGCCTCCTCCTCGTCCTGGTCGCTGAGTTCGCCGACGGCCTCCCGGACGGTGTCCTCCTCCACGCCGCGGGTGCGCAGCTCCTGGGCCAGGGCACGGCGGGAGAGCCGTCTGCCGTGGTGGCGGGAGGACACCCAGGCCTGGGAGAAGGCGGCGTCGTCGATCACTCCGGCCTCGCCGAACGTGTCCAGGACCGAGGTGACGACCTCCTCCTCGTACTCCCGGCGGTGCAGCGCCCGCTCCAGCTGGGCGCGGGTGCGCGGGGAGTGGGTGAGCATCCGCAGGACCAGGGCGCGGGCCTCGGCCTCGGGGTCCTTCCCGGGCGGGGCCGCCCCGCCCGGGAAGGGGCCGTCGTCCTCGGGGTGGTGCCGGCCCGGGGGCCGGCTCCCCTCACGCATCAGCCGCGGGCGCCTTGGGGGTCCTGGCCACGGCGCGCTTGGCCGGAGCCTTGGCCGCGGCGGCCGGGTCCGGGGCCTCCTCCGTGGCCGCCTTGGCGGGTTCGGCGGTGTCGGTGGCCGGGCTGGAGGCGCTGTCGTCGCCCTTGACGGGCACGCCCAGCTTCTCCTTGATCTTCTTCTCGACCTCGTTGGCCATGTCGGCGTTCTCGCGCAGGAAGTTGCGCGCGTTCTCCTTGCCCTGGCCCAGCTGGGTGCCCTCGTAGGTGTACCAGGCGCCCGACTTGCGGACGATGCCGTGCTCCACGCCCAGGTCGATGAGGCTGCCCTCGCGCGAGACGCCCACCCCGTAGAGGATGTCGAACTCGGCCTGCTTGAAGGGCGGCGCGACCTTGTTCTTGACGACCTTGACGCGGGTGCGGTTGCCGACCGCGTCGGTGCCGTCCTTGAGCGTCTCGATGCGGCGCACGTCCAGGCGCACCGAGGCGTAGAACTTGAGCGCCTTGCCGCCGGTCGTCGTCTCAGGGCTGTTATGCACCATGACACCGTCTGCAAAGTAGTTATGGCTACCTTCGACTTCGATGTCGAAGCGCCCCATCCTCTGGTGATCCTTTTTTACGGAAATATCTTTGATCACAGCAGGGCTTGGGTGCACTGTGGGCTCCACGAACTCCGGGGAAACCATGAAATTGCCCTTATACTTGGGCAACATCTTGTACTCCATCGACGGATGGACATACGGAGCGATCAGCTTCTGAAATTCGTCTGACGAAGCAGTAGTGAAAGAAATCATACTGATTCCACGGGCACCCTTTTTCCAGAGCTTAACATCGAAACCCCAGTGGTCTCGAAGATAAGCAAGAACCCGCTCCCGAGATCCAGTACTGAGCGCCTCGACACAGATCTCGATACGCCCGCTACCACCACTGGTGCGCTTCTGAGTCCCCTTGGAACGCAAAGTGAAGCAGCCATCGTCCATGTACCATACAGCGAGCGCCAGAGGAGTTAGCGCCTTCAGGTAATCCCAACTAACGTGCTTCTTACCTTCACCAGGATAGAGCACCTGCCGAAGCTCACCAAGCTCTGCCAACGGAGTGAAGTCTGCGAACACAGAACCCTTAGAGTTACTGGAAAGAGAGTGTTCGATGTTTTCCAGCATCGAAACCTTCCAGTCCAGGTAATCGGACTGCTTCCAACCATGCCCCATCCGAAAGCGAGCACTCTCCTTGCTTCCTCCAACGGGTTCAGAGAGGCTTCCATCGCCAAGCAGCGCGCCTAGGATCAACTGCTTTTGGGTTTCACTGAGCAGATAGGGTTGAGCAATCATCACTCGATCCCCAACCATAAGGTCACCCGCTTCACGCCATCCACCAGGAGTTCGCACCAGGTGGTTGGAAGTAAGATCCATAGCACTGCATCCGCGCCCAGTTCCTCCCCCCGGGCGCTCAACCCTGAAGTGCAAGAACTCATCCGCAGGGCCGTTATTGAACCAATTGGTCACGCGCCGAGGGACAATCTTCCCGAGATCGGGGTCATAGGAGAGGACCTCAACGTTCATCTTTTGGCTGACGATCTTTCCGATACGCTCTCGAGATCCATCACCCAAAGTCACCCACGTATCCCAGGATGCACAGCCGAACATGACGCCGACCTTCTCGCGCAGCTGGTTGATGAAGATCGCGGTGGTGTTGGTCTGGTGCAGCGCACCGGCGATCTTGCGCAGCGCCTGGGACATCAGGCGGGCCTGGAGTCCCACGTGGCTGTCGCCCATCTCGCCCTCGATCTCGGCACGGGGCACCAGGGCCGCCACGGAGTCGATGACGATGATGGCGACCGCGCCGGAGCGGATCAGCATGTCGACGATCTCCAGCGCCTGCTCACCGGTGTCCGGCTGCGAGAGCAGCAGGTCGTCGGTGTTGACGCCGATCTTCTTGGCGTACTCGGGGTCGAGCGCGTGCTCGGCGTCGACGAAGGCCGCGATGCCGCCCAGCCGCTGGGCGCTGGCCACCGCGTGCAGGGCGACGGTGGTCTTACCGCTGGACTCGGGGCCGTAGATCTCCACGACGCGGCCACGGGGCAGGCCGCCGATGCCGAGCGCCACGTCGAGGGCGATCGCCCCGGTGGGGATCGACTCCACCGGCGGGCGGTCGTCGTCGCCCAGACGCATGATGGAGCCCTTGCCGAACTGCCGCTCGATCTGGGCGAGCGCTGTTTCGAGAGCCTTGTCTCGGTCTCCAGATGCCACGGGATACCCCTGTTGTTGGGTGGATGCCTTTTTCTTCATGGTGAGCACGACGCTACGCGGTCGGTACGACAATCGCGACGTCCCACGTCCGCCTGTGGACAACCCACACTACCCGAACCTGTGTTCGATGTGGCGTACGAAACGAAGGTGATCTCGCGGGACGCCTGCCCCCGGATCAGCGCCTGGAGGCGGGCAGGTCAAAGGCCTCGCACACGGCGCGCCACACCGCCTTGGGCGCCGCCCCGTCGGCGAGCGCCTGCTCCACCGTGCGGGATCCGAGCCCCTCCAGGACGTGGTCGCGGGCCACGCTCTGTGAGTAGGCCTCGCCGAACTGCTCGTGCATGTTGTTCCAGAAAACCGTGAGTCTCATCGGGCCCAGTATCGGTGATCACGGCGTCCGCCGCGTCCGCTCCCCTTTGTCCCCGCCCGCGGGCACACTGGCGGCATGAGCCGTGCGCCACACCCTCTCGAACGCTTCGGACCGGCCACCCGGGCCTGGTTCGACCAGGCCTTCCCCGCCGGTCCCACCCCCGCCCAGACCGGGGCCTGGGAATCGGTCCAGCACGGGAGGAACACACTGGTGGTGGCCCCGACCGGCTCGGGCAAGACCCTGTCGGCCTTCCTGTGGTCGCTGGACCGGCTGTCCTCGGCCCCCGTCCCCGAGGACCGCGCCCGCCGCTGCCGGGTGCTGTACGTGTCCCCGCTCAAGGCCCTCGCGGTGGACGTGGAGCGCAACCTGCGCGTCCCCCTGGCCGGGATCGCGGCCGCCGCCGAGGCCGGAGGGCACGCGCTGTCACCGGTCACCGTGGGGGTGCGCACAGGCGACACACCCGCCGCCGAACGGCGCAGGCTCGCCACCCGACCGCCGGACGTGCTCATCACCACGCCCGAGTCGCTGTTCCTGGTGCTCACCTCGCGCGCCCGGGAGGGGCTGGCGGGGGTGGACACGGTCATCGTCGACGAGGTGCACGCGCTCGCGGGGAGCAAGCGCGGCGCGCACCTGGCGCTGAGCCTGGAGCGGCTGGACGCCCTGCTGGACCGCCCTGCGCAGCGGATCGGGCTGTCGGCGACCGTGCGCCCGCCCGAACTGGTGGCGCGGTTCCTCGGCGGCGCCGACGTCGTCGCCCCGCCGGGCACCCCCGGCATGGACCTGCGCGTGGTGGTGCCCGTCCCCGACATGGAGGAGCCCGGCGAACCGGCACCGCACCGCCCCTCCGCCGGCGCGGAGGGTGACGGGGGCGCCAGTGGCGGCGGATCCCTGTGGCCGCACGTGGAGCGGCGCGTCCTGGACCTGGTGGAGTCCCACCGCTCCACCATCGTGTTCACCAACGGACGCCGCACCGCGGAGAAGCTGTGCGCCCGCATCAACGACCTGCACACCGAGCGGCACGGCGGGCACCTGCCGCCGGAGGAGGTTCCCGCCCAGGTCATCGCCCAGTCCGGGCACAGCCGCGGCGGTCCCCCCGTGGTCGCCCGCGCCCACCACGGCTCGATGTCCAAGACCGAGCGGGCCCTGATCGAGGACGAACTGAAGGAGGGGCGGCTGCGCTGCGTGGTGGCCACCTCCAGCCTGGAGCTGGGCGTGGACATGGGCGCGGTCGACCTGGTGGTGCAGGTGGCCTCGCCGCCGTCGGTGGCCAGCGGCCTGCAACGGGTCGGCCGGGCGGGGCACCAGGTCGGCGAGACCTCGCGCGGAGTGTTCCTCCCCCGGTTCCGGGGCGACCTGCTGGCGACGGCCGTGGTGGTCGGGCAGATGCGCGCGGGCGGCATCGAACGCCTGGAGATGCCGCGCAGCCCCCTGGACGTGCTGTCCCAGCAGGTCGTGGCGATGGCCGCCATGGACGACTGGCCGGTGCCTGAGCTGGCCGCCCTGGTCCGGCGGGCCGCGCCCTTCGCCGACCTGGCCGACACGGTGCTGGAGTCGGTCCTGGACATGCTGTCGGGCCGTTACCCCTCGGACGAGTTCGCCGAACTGCGTCCCCGCCTGGTGTGGGACCGGGAGGCGGACGTGCTGCGGGCGCGCCCGGGCGCACAGCGGCTGGCGGTGGTCAGCGGCGGCACCATCCCCGACCGGGGCGTGTACGGGGTGCACCTGGCCGGACGGGACGGGGTCGCCGCGCCGGGGCGGGCGCCCACCCGGGTCGGCGAACTGGACGAGGAGATGGTCTACGAGTCGCGGGTGGGCGACGTGTTCGTGCTGGGGTCCACCTCGTGGCGGATCGAGGCGATCACCGCCGATCGGGTGCTGGTCTCCCCCGCGCCGGGGCGGCCGGGGCGGATGCCGTTCTGGAAGGCCGACGCGCAGGGAAGGCCCGCGGAGCTGGGCCGGGCGGTGGGCGCGCTGACCCGGGAGCTGGCCGGGGCGGAACCAGGGGAGGCACTGGCCCTGGCCGAAGGGGTGGGGTTGGATCCGTGGGCCGCGCGCAACCTGGTGGAGTACGTCTCCGAACAGCGGGAGGCCACCGGACACGTGCCCGACGACCGGACCGTGGTCGTCGAGCGCTTCCGCGACCAGGTCGGCGACTGGCGCGCGGTCGTGCACTCCCCGCTGGGCGCGCGGGTGCACGCGCCGTGGGCGCTGGCCCTGGCCCGGCGGCTGCGGGACCGGTTCGGCGCGGACGCGCAGGTCGTCCACGGCGACGACGGGATCGTGCTGCGGCTGCCAGACGCCGGGGGCTGGGACCGGCCGGGTGAGCTGGCCGGCCTGGTGGCGCTGGACCCCGAGGAGGTGGAGGAGACGGTCACCGGGGAGCTGCCCGGGTCGGCGCTGTTCGCCGCGCGGTTCCGCGAGTGCGCGGCGCGGGCCCTGCTGCTGCCCCGCCAGCGGCCGGACCGGCGGATGCCGCTGTGGCAGCAGCGGCTGCGGGCCTCCAACCTGCTGTCGGTGGCGGGCCGGTACGGGTCGTTCCCGATCGTGCTGGAGGCGGTGCGCGAGTGCCTGCGGGACGTGTTCGACGTGCCCGCCCTGGTGGAGGCTCTGGAGGGCGTCCGGTCCCGCCGGACACGGGTGGTGGAGGTGCGCACCGAGGCCGCGTCGCCGTTCGCGCGCTCGCTGATGATGGAGTACACGGCGGCGTTCCTGTACGAGGGGGACGCCCCCGCGGCCGAGCTGCGCGCGCAGGCGCTGACCCTGGACACCTCGCTCCTGGCCGACCTGTTGGGCGAGGCGGACCTGCGGGAGCTGCTCGACCCGCGCGTGGTGGAGGAGGTCGGCGCGCTGTTGCAGCGGACCGCTCCCGGCTCGGGCGCCCGGGACGCCGAGGGCACGGCCGACCTGCTGCGCGAGGTGGGCCCGCTGACCACGGAGGAGGCCGGGGCGCGGGGAGCCCGGCGGGAGTGGCTGGAGGAGCTGGAGTCCGCGGGGCGGGCGGTGCGGATGACCGTGGCGGGCGCCGAACGCTGGTGCGCGGTGGAGGACGCGGCGCGGCTGCGCGACGCGCTGGGCGCGCGACCGCCCGCCACGGTGCCCGGGTCACTCCTGGAAGCGGTGGAGGCGCCCACCCACGACCTGGTCTCGCGCTACGCGCGCACGCACGGGCCGTTCTCCTCCGAAGAGACAGCAGCACGCCTGGGGCTCGGCACGGACGTGGTGGAGGCCGTGCTGCGGGAGCTGTCCCGGCAGGGGCGGGTCCACCAGGGCGGGTTCCGGCCCGGCGGGACGGGCACCGAGTGGTGCGACGCCGACGTGCTGCGGCGGCTGCGGCGCGGGTCGGTCGCGCGGCTGCGGAGCGAGGTGGAGCCGGTCGCGCAGACCTCCCTGGCCGCGTTCGCGCCGCTGTGGCAGCGCGCCGTCCCGGATGAGCGGTGGCGCGGACCGGACGCGGTGTTCGAGGCCGTGGAGTCGCTGCGCGGCGCGACGGTGGCGGCGTCGGCGCTGGAGTCGCTGGTGCTGCCCTCCCGGGTGGAGGACTACGCGTCCAACCGGCTGGACGAGCTGACACAGGCGGGCGAGGTCGTGTGGGCCGGGGCTGGCGCGCTGCCCGGACAGGACGGGTGGGTGTGCCTGGCCCCGGCCGACGAGGCGGCCCTGCTGCTGCCCGAACCGGTGCCACCGGAGGAGGGCTCCACTGCCCACGCGGTGCTGGAGGCGCTGCACGGGGGCGGGGCGCTGTTCTTCCGCGACGTCGCCGACCGTGTGGCGGGCGCCTCGGCAGTGACGGACGCGGAGCTGGTCGCGGCGCTGTGGGAGCTGGTGTGGTCGGGCTGCGTCACCAACGACACCCTGGCCCCGCTGCGCGCGGTGCTGGGCTCGGGAACCGCTCCGCGCCGCGCGCCCTCACGTGCGGGTCGGCGGGCGCGTCCGGTGCTGCCCACCCGGTCGGGACCGCCCACGGCCGCGGGGCGGTGGTGGGCCCTGCCCGAACGGGAGGACGATCCCACCAGGCGAGTCCTGGCCCGGCTGGAGGCGCGGCTGGAGCGCCGGGGCGTGCTGGTGCGCGGGTACCAGGGCGGGCGGATCACGCCGGACGAGTACCGGGTGCTGCGGACGATGGAGGAGTCGGGCCGGGTGCGCCGCGGCTACTTCGTGGACGGGCTGGGCGGCGCCCAGTTCGCGCTGCCGGGCGCGGTGGACCGGCTGCGCGCGGTCTCCGGCGGCGCGGCGGAACCGGTGGTGCTGGCGGCGACCGACCCGGCGAACCCGTTCGGCACGGACCTGGCCTGGCCCGGGGACGCCCAGGCCAGGCCCGGCCGGTCGGCGGGCGCCCTGGTGGTGATCGACGAGGGGCGGCTGACCCTGTACGTGGGCCGGGGCGGCCGCTCGGTGCTGACCTTCGGTTCGCCGCCCGCCCTGCTGGAGCGGGCGGCCCGCGCCCTGGCCGGGGCGGTGCGGGACGGGCGCGCGGGGGCGCTGACGGTAGAGCGCGCCGACGGGGAGGAGGTGTTCGCGACGCCGGTGGACGCCGCACTGGTGGCGGCGGGGTTCCACGTGACCCCGAAGGGACTGCGCCTGCGCCCGTAGGGCCTCCCGCGGTGGTGCGCCGCAGGGGGTTGGGTCCTCCGCGAAGCGCAACCATCCGCTTGTAGAGCGTGGGCTGGTGGTGCGCTCCAGGGGGTGTCCCCTGTGCCCGGCGGTGTCGGACGGCCCGCCCGCGTGAGCGCGCACGGGCGGGCGGGCCCGCGCACCTTTTGCCGGTCACCGCGGACGCGAAAACGACTGGCCCCGGCGACTGCGACCGGCCAGGATGGCGTCCGCGCCGGGAGAGCACGAGGGGGACTGGTGGGACCACAGGGAATCCGACCGATGCGGCCGGAGGACGAACCGCGCGTGGTGGAGGTGTCGCTGGCGGCGGACTCCGTGTTCGCCGGGGCCGGGGTGGTCCTGCCCCCCGACGACCCCCGGGAGATGCTCGCGCACGCGGAGCGGGTCCTGGTGGCCGACGACCCGACGACAGGCGCCCCCGTGGTCGGCCTGGCCGCGACCGTGACCGTGGACGGGCGCCCGCACCTGGAACAGCTGGCCGTGCACCCCGGTCACGGCAGGCGCGGGATCGGCGGCGCCCTGCTGGAGGCGGTGTGCGCCGAGGCGGCGGCCTCCGGTCACACCCGCCTCACCCTCACCACCTTCCGCGACCTGTCGTGGAACGGGCCCCGGTACGCCGACCGCGGGTTCGCCGTGCTCCCCCGTGCGGAGTGGGGCCCGGGGCTGGAGGAGGTCTGGCGAGCCGAGGAGCGGGCGGGGATCCGGGTGCTCCCGCGCGTGGTGATGGCCCGGAGTCTGGCCCGGCCGACCTGAGCCCTCCCTGCCCGCTCCGGATCTCCGCCTACCTAGAATCAGGTGCGCTCCCATCCCCCACGCCGGAGGCCTTCGTGCACGAACCCGGACACGCCCCGCACCACACGCACCACAGGAAACCGACGGAACCGAACGGTGCTCCGCCCCGGGCGAAGCCACCGCGACCTGACCCCTCGCTCTCCTCGTCCGGTTCACGAACACGAGGTCCGTTGCTGGTCGGGCTCAGTCTGGTGTGTGTGCTGGTGGTCGCGGCCGCCGTACTGGTGGCGTTCCAGCGCCTGTCCCCGCCCTCTTCCGAGGCCGCCGCGGTCCCGGTGCTCGGTGAGGCCACGAAACCGGAGCAGACCGCGGACTCGGCGCCCGCCACACCCTCCACACCGCCGGTCGAGTACTCCACCTTCGACGATGACGGCGTCGTCATGCGCCATCCCCAGAAGTGGCGCACCGTGTACATCGCCAGGGACGCGAGGGCCAAGGATTCCGGCGTCCTGTCCAACTACGAGTTCTACTCTCCCAACGCCGACCACCGGATCAGCTTCACCGTCTTCTCGTTGGAGGGCGTCGAGCCGCGTACGGCCAGCGCGTACCAGCAGGGTGCGGAGACCGCGTTCGTGGGGGAACCGAACATCTCGGACTGGCAGCGGCTCAGCCTGGAGGAGGACCCGTCCGCGCCTTCGGGATGGGACACCTCCCACCTCGAGGCGACCTACCGCGACAGCGACTGGGACCGGCCCGACCGGTGGATGCTGTGGAGGTACACCGTCGTCGCGGAGGAGGGTAAGGGGTACCACCTCCAGTTCGACGTTCCCGAGTCGGAGCGGGAGGAGTACGCGCCGATCGTGAAGGAGGTCTTCGGCTCCTTCGAGCTGGAGCTCTGACGGTCTCTCCGGCGGCGGGTCGGCCGCGCCCCGGCCGGGTGAGGGATGCCGGGGCGCGGGCCGGGTGAGGGATGCCGGGGCGCGGCCGGGAAAGGGTCGCTGACGGAAGCACACGCCCACCCCCGTGGGAGGGCTCCCATGGGGCCGGAGCCCGGCGGACTCACACCGTCGAGGAGAAGACGTCCTCCCGGGCCCGTTCCAGGGCGTGCAGCAGCGCGCCCCGCACCACCGGGCTGCCCTCCACCCTTCCCAGCGCGACCTCGGTCGCGTTCGGGGCGATGCGCGCGGTGGCCGCCTGGACCCGCTCGGCCAGCTTCACACCGCCCGCCAGGGCCACGTCCCCGCCGAGCACCACCAGGCCGGGGTCCAGGATCACCGTGACGGCGGCCACCCCGCGGGCCAGGCGCTCGGCGAAGTCGTCCAGGAAGGCGTCCGCCTCCGGAGTCCCCGCGGCGGAGGCCGCCCCGACCACCTCGGTGACGTCGGTGCCCTCGATGCCGTACCCGGCGGCGAGCTCGACCACCTGCCCCGCCTTGACCAGTGCCTGGAACCCGTGGGGCAGCTCGCGGCTGGCTCCGTCGCGCAGGGACTCGTAGCCGCCGGACAGCCCCACGTCGGTGGGCATGGGCGCCCCGGGCACGGGCAGGTAGCCGATCTCGCCCGCGCCGCCCGAGCGGCCCCGGTGGATGCGGCCGTCGATCATGGTGGACATGCCCACGCCGCCGTTGGCGCTGAGCCAGATGAGGACGAACTCGGCCACCCCGGCGGCGGCACCCTCGGAGTGCTCGGCCAGGGCGGCCAGGTTGACGTCGTTCTCGATCATGACCGAGCGCTTGAGGTCGGCGCGCAGGGCCTCCAGGATGCCCTCGTGCCAGGACATCAGGTCGAAGGAGAAGCGGATGTCGCCGGTGCGGGGGTCGACGACGCCGGGGGTGCCGATGACGCAGGCGCGGACCCTGTCCAGCGCGACCCCGGCGGTGTCGGCCAGACGCATCACCGCGGTGTGGACGAGGGCGACGGGGTCGTCGGAGGCGCTGGGGTCGACCGCGACGTCGCTGACGATCCGGCCCGTGATGTCGGCGATCGTCGCGGTCACCTGGCGCGCGCTGACATCCAGGGCCGCGACGTAGGCGCTCTCGGGCACCACCGCGTACAGCGCGGCGTTGGGCCCCCGCCCGCCCGCCTGGCTGCCCACGACGCGCACCAGGTCCCGCTCCTCCAGTCGCGCGAGCAACTGGGAGGCGGTCACCTTGGAAAGGCCGGTACGCGTTCCCAGCTGCGTCCTGGTCAAAGGCCCGGCGGACAGGAGCAGTTCCAGTGCCGCGCGGTCGTTGAGCTGGCGTAGCAGCCGGGGAGTCCCCGGACGTTGAGACATAACCGTGACACCTCACCCTGTTTTTATTAGGAAAGTTTCCTGTTAATTTAGCTCACAACCTCACAGGAGGTCACGTCCTCGTAAGGCCCGCTTCGGGCCCTTCCGATACCCGCTGGGCCCTCCCGGTACCCGCTCCGGCGGGGCGGCCAACGTGCTATCCCAGCACAACCCCCACAAGACGTCGAGCCGCCGGGTGATCTCACGATCATCCCAGGTTGGTTCGAGCACAGGCGTCGCACCCCGGCGCGTCGTGCGAAGGGAGAAGAGATACAGATGAGGTTCCCGAAGATCGCCGCGGCCACGGCCGTGGTCCTGCTCGCCTCCGCCTGCGGCGGCTCCGACTCCGGTGACGGGGGCGGCGAGGCCGACAGCCTGACCGTCTGGGTCATGGGCACCTCCCAGGAGCCCCTCGTCGAGTACTTCGAGGACGCCGAGGCTCGCTTCCAGGAGGGCAACCCGGACGTCTCCGTCGAGGTCGAGTTCATCCCCTGGCCCGACGCGCAGGAGGCCATCACCAACGCCCTCGCCGGCGGCGACGCCCCCGACGTGCTGGAGGTCGGCAACGACCAGGTCGCGGGCTGGGCCGCGCAGGGCGCCCTGATGGACATCACCGAGCAGGTCAGCGGCTGGGACGCCGCCGCGGGCATCGACGAGAACGCCCTGGAGTACGGCACCTACGAGGGCGTCCAGTACGGCGTCCCGTGGTTCTCGGGCGTGCGCACCCTGTACTACCGCGCGGACTGGCTGGAGGAGGTCGGCCACGAGCCGCCGACGACCTGGGACGAGCTCGTCGAGGTGGCCGAGGCGATCCAGGAGGAGTACGACGTCCCCGGCTTCGCCGCCCCGACCGACTTCACCAACGGCATCGCCAGCTTCATCTGGAGCAACGGCGGCTCGATCGCGGAGCAGAACGGCGAGGAGTGGGAGGGCAACCTCACCGACCCCGCCACCGTCGAGGCCATCGAGTTCTACGCCAGCCTGACCACCGACGGCATCTCGCCGCAGGACTACGTCGGCCAGAACGAGCTCATCGCGCTGGCCGACATGGCCAACAGCGAGCTGGGCATGTACATCGACGGCGGCTGGGCGATCGGCTCCATGGAGGAGCAGGCCGCGGACCCGGCCGTCATCGAGAACATCGTCGCCGCGCCCATCCCCGGCGCCGAGGGCATCGCCCCGGCCTTCGCGGGCGGTTCCGCCCTGACGGTGTTCACCACCACCGAGTACCCGGACCTGGCCTTCGAGCTGCTGACCGCCCTCGGCAACGAGGAGGGCAGCCAGGGCTACGCCGACGTCGCGGGCTTCTTCCCGGCCTACCCGCACCTGCTGGAGAGCGAGGAGTACCAGCAGGACCCCGCCACCGCCGCGGCCGCCGAGCAGATGCAGCACACCGAGTTCTTCCCGACCACCCCGCGCTGGACCGCGGCCGACCAGGACAACAAGATCCTGCCGAGCGCCGTCCTGGAGATCGTGCAGGGCGGTGACCCCGAGGAGGTCCTGGGGGCGGCCAACGAGGAGCTCACCTCGATCCTCAACGAGCCGGTCGAGTAGCCCGTCCCGCCTCACTGAGTAGAGCTGTGCGCGGGCGGGGCCCCAGGCCCCGCCCGCCGCGGTCGGCCCACGCCTCGATTGAGAAGACCATGGCACAAACCGTCGAACCAGCGCCCGCGCGCGAGCGCGAGGAGGCCGTGAAGGCTCCCGCCTCCGAGCCCGCTCCGCGCCGCCGCACGCTTCCCACCCCGTACCTGCTCATCGCCCCGGCCCTGATCCTCCTGGCGGTCGTGCTGCTGTGGCCGATCGTGCAGATGGTGTGGTACTCGCTCACCAGCTTCACCACCCGCAACCTCCTGCCGAACCAGCCCGGGCCGACCTGGAACGGCTTCGCGCACTACCAGGCGCTGCTGACCGACCCCGAGTTCTGGGGGATCCTGCGCAACACGGTCGTGGTCTGCGTGCTGATGGTCGGCATCACGATGGTGTTGGGCACCCTCGTGGGGCTGCTGCTGAACAAGCTCCCCAAGTGGTTCTCGGCGTTCGTGGCCCTGGGCATGATGCTCGCCTGGGCCACCCCCGCGCTGAGCGCCTCCCTGGTCTTCCGCTGGCTGTTCCTGCCGGAGCGGGGCCTGGTCAACGTCATCCTGGACCGGATGCCGGACTGGCTGGTGGGCAGCGGATGGCTGGAGTACAACTGGTTCCTCGAGCCTCTCCCGCTGTTCACGATCCTCATCACCGTGATCGTCTGGCAGTCCTTCCCCTTCGTGGCCGTCTCCGTGCTCGCCGGGCTCAAGAGCATCCCGTACGAGCTGTACGAGGCCGCGAGGATGGACGGCGCGGGCGGCTGGAAGGCCTTCTGGAACGTCACGTTCCCGATGCTGCGCCCGCTGTTCGCCCTGCTGCTGGTCCTCCAGATCATCTGGGACCTGCGCGTGTTCACCCAGCTGTACATCCTGGCGAACAGCTTCCAGAACAAGGACGTCTACCTGCTCTCGTACTACATCTACCAGCAGGGCTTCAGCGCCAGCCCGGCGAACTACGGCATGGGCTCGGCGATCGCGGTGGTCATGACCGTGATGATCCTCGCCGTCACCGCGTACTACCTGCGCATCATGATCCGCCAGGGGGAGACCCGATGACCGCGATCGACCAGACCTCCGCCAGCGCCGTCCGCGAGCGCGCCACCGGGGGCGCCGGGACCGGCGGCCCGAGCCGCCCGCCGCGCGTCCACCGCCGCGGTCCGCTGCGCCGCCTGCGCCGTCTTCCGCTGTACCTGGCCGGCCTCGCGGTGTTCCTGTTCTCGGTGTTCCCCGTGTACTGGATGATCATCACGGCCTTCAAGCCGGTGGGTGAGATCTTCACCCGCGACCAGACGGTCTTCCCGGTGGCGCCGACCCTGGAGCACTTCGACCGGGTGCTCAACGGCCAGCTGATCCCCGGGGTGAACTTCTGGCAGTTCCTGGGCAACAGCCTGTTCCTCACCGTGGCCTCCGTGGCCATGGGCGCGTTCCTGTCGCTGCTGGCCGCCGTGGCCGTGGCCCGGTTCCGCTTCCGGCTGCGCACCGCCTTCATCATCCTGCTGCTGGTGATCCAGATGGTGCCGATGGAGGCGATGATCATCTCCATCTTCATCAACTTCCGCCAGCTGTCCGACATCAGCGGCGTGGAGCTGCTCGGCAACCTGTCCGGCCTGCTCATCGTGTACACGGCCGTGTCCCTGCCGATCACCATCATGATGCTGCGGGGCTTCGTGGCCGCGGTGCCCAAGGAGCTGGAGGAGGCCGCGGCCATCGACGGTGCCAACGCCTGGACCGTCTTCTGGCGCATCCTGATGCCCCTGGTCGCGCCGGGCCTGGTCGCGGCGAGCATCTTCGCCTTCATCACCGCGTGGAACGAGTTCATCGTCGCGCTGACGTTCCTGGGCCGCAGCACCGACAACTACACGCTGCCGCTGACCCTGTCCTACTACTTCGGCCGGTTCGGCACCGAGTGGGGACCGATCATGGCCGCCTCCACCCTGCTGACCATCCCCGTGATGATCTTCTTCCTGTTCGTCCAGCGGCGCATGGTCTCCGGCCTGACCATGGGCGCGGTCAAGGGCTGACCGCGCCCCTCCCACCGGGGCGGGTCCCGCGACGGACACCGCGGGTCCCGCCCCGGGCGCGCCCTCCGCCCCTTCGCCCCCTCCCCCCGCTTCTCCGCCCTTCGTCTGCCCGACCACGGGCACCCCTTCGCTCACCGAACGGAGTTCGTCATGCCGTACGACCCGACCCTGGCGCGTCTGGCCAACGCCACGCTGCTGGTGCCCTTCGAGTCCTACCAAGCCCCGCGCTGGGTCCTGGAGGGTCTGGCGGACGGGATCTCCGGTGTCTGTCTGTTCCACAACAACCTGGACGGCCCCGAGCAGGTGGCCGCGCTCAACGCGACCCTGGCCGGGGTCACCGACACCCCGCTGATCTCCCTGGACGAGGAGGGCGGCGACGTCACCCGCATCGGCCAGGCACAGGGAAGCGACTACCCCGGCAACGCTGCCCTGGGCGCGGTGGACGACCCAGACCTGACCCGCGCCACCCTGCGCTCCCTGGGCGGGCGCCTGGCCGAGCTGGGCTTCAACCTGGACCTGGCGCCCTCGGTGGACGTCAACGTCGCCGACGACAACCCGGTGATCGGCACCCGCTCCTTCGGCTCCGACCCCGAACTGGTGGCCCGCCACGCGGCCGCCGCCGTGCTCGGCCTCCAGGAGGCGGGCGTGGCCGCGTGCGCCAAGCACTTCCCCGGCCACGGCGCCACCTCCCAGGACTCCCACCACGTGCTGCCGCGCGTGGAGGCCGACGCCGAACTGCTGCGCCGCCGCGAGCTGCTGCCGTTCCGCGCGGCCGTGGAGGCGGGCGTCCGGTCGATCCTGACCGCGCACATCGAGATGCCCGGCCTGGGCGGCGACGGCCCCGCCACGCTCACCCCGCGCATCCTCAACGACCTGCTCCGCGGCGAGCTGGGCTTCACCGGCACCGTGGTCAGCGACGCCATGGACATGCAGGGCGTCAGCGGGCGGATCGGCATCCCCGAGGCCTGCGTGCGCGCGGTGGCCGCCGGGGTGGACCTGCTGTGCCTGGGCCGGTTCGTCTACGCCGACCAGGTCGAGCTGATCCGCGCCGCGCTGGTGGACGCGGTCCGGGAGGGACGCCTGTCCGGGGAGCGCCTGGAGGAGGCCGCCGGGCGCAACGCCGAGCTGCGCACCTGGATCCGCACGGCCCAGGCCCGGCGCTCGGACGTGCCCGCGGCCGACGGGGTGGGCCTGGTCGGCGCCCGCCGCGCGGTGCGCGTGGACGGCGACCTGCCGCCGCTGGCGGACCCCTACGTGGTGGAGGTGGACGCCCCCTCCGGCATGGCGGTGGGAGAGGTCCCCTGGGGCCTGTCCCCCTGGTTCCCGGGCACCGAGCGGGTCTCCCCCGACGTCGCGCACGCCGACCGGCTGGCCGCCAGCGCACGGAACCGCGACCTGGTCGTGGTGGTGCGGGACGCGCACCGCTACCCCTCCGCCCAGGCGCTCGTCAACCGCCTGCTCAGCGCGCATCCCAACGCCGTGGTGGTGGAGATGGGCCTGCCCATCTGGCGGCCCGACTGCGGCGCGCACGTGAGCACCTACGGCGCCGCGCACGTGAACGGACTGAGCGCGGCCGAGCTGCTGGGTGCTCCGGTGGGCGCCCCCTCCCCCGGCGTGAACTGAGCCTCCTGGATGCGCTCCCCGACCCGGCCGGTCCGCGACCGGCCGGGTCGGCGCGTTCCGGTGACGGGCGTCACCGCGGCGGACATACTGGGACGGGACACCCCCGAGAGCGGGAACGTCACCGATGTCCCCGCAACCCGGTAGGAGAAGTACCCTTAGCCTGCAGCATCCCGGTCGTCGGCGTTCCCGTCGGCGCCCGGTGCCCCATTCGCCCACTTACACACGGCATAATCACAGCATGCGCCTTTCAGCCCGGGTCGACTACGCGCTACGCGCGGCGGCGGAGCTCGCCGTCGCCGACGAGGGGCCGGTGACGGCCGAACAGCTCGCACGCGCGCAGGCCATCCCCGGAAAATTCCTCGAGAACATCCTCACCCAGCTACGCCGGGCCGGTCTGGTACGCAGCCAGCGCGGTCCCGTCGGCGGCTACTGGCTGGCCCGTCCGGCGGGGGAGATCTCCCTGGCCGACATCATCCGCGCGGTCGACGGACCGCTCGCCAACGTGCGCGGGGAACGCCCCGAACACGTCGACTACGACGGCGCGGCCCGCAGCCTCCAACAGGTGTGGATCGCCCTGCGCGCCAGCGAGCGCGCGATCCTGGAGGGCGTCAACCTCCAGCACCTGGTGACCAACGAGCTGCCCGAGAAGGTGCGGTCGTTGGCCGAGGACCCCGAGGCCTGGGTGAACCACACCCACCGCTGACCGCCGCCCCGCGCGAAGGTCCCGCGAACACCGAAGGAGCCGACCGGATGGTCGGCTCCTTCGTCGTGGTCACGGTGACGATGGACGGACAGTTCCGAGGAGGGGTCAGACCCCCACCATGTCGGCGACTTGGGGAACGCGATCCGGTACCGGGTCGATGCCGAGGTCCTGGGCGGAGACGGGGTCGGTCGTGACCGCGTCACCCAGCAGTGCGGCCTCCTGGAGCTCGGCGAGGGCGAGCTGGTCGGAGACCTCTCTCAGTACCTGTGAGAGCGGGACGCCGAGCGCCCCGCAGATCGAGGAGAGCAGTTCGGAAGAGGCTTCCTTCTGTCCCCGCTCGACCTCCGACAGGTAACCGAGGGATACACGTGCATCGGCCGACACCTCACGGAGGGTGCGGCCCTGGCGCTGCCGGAGCCGCCTGAGCACGTCACCAAGTAGGTGACGAAGCAGGACCATCATTCGCGCTCCCTCCCACCGGTAGCGACCTTCATATACACCACCGTACCTGCCCCACGCCCGATTCGGGCACCTCTTGCCGTCCTGTTCGCTGGAGGGGGAACCCCGCCCAGGGGTGGTTTTGTTCCCAAGGGTGGGGAAAGGAAGAACAGCCCGGAAAGTCTAACTCCGGGTGTTTTCCTCCGTGCTCCCACGCACAGCCGAGTCCAGGAGCAGCAGCGCCCCCTCGACCGTGCGGTATCGGATACCCGCACGGTCCCCGGTGAAACGGAAACGGCGGCCCCGGGTGGCACCGTCAGGCGTGGCGACGGCCACGAAGACCGTGCCGACGGGCTGGCCGTCCTGGGGATCGGGTCCGGCCACGCCGGTCACCGCGACGCCGTAGTCGGAGCCCAGCAGACGGCGGACGCCGAGCGCCATGTGCTCGGCCACCTCGGGGTGGACGGCGCCGTGCTCGGCCAGGAGGTCCCCGGGCACGCCCAGGACGCTGTCCTTGGCGTCGGTGGCGTAGGCCACGACGCCGCCCCGGTAGGTGCCCGAGGCCCCGGGGATCGCGGTGAGGTGGGCGCCGACGAGGCCGCCGGTCAGCGACTCGGCCGTGGCGCAGGTGGCGCCGGCGGCGAGCAGGGCCCGGTGGGCGGCCCCGGCCGCGGCGAGCGCTCCGGCACGCGGGTCCGGATCGGGGCCCGGGGGGTCCTGCTCCCCCGTCACTCGGTGCGGCCCTTGCGGGCGCGCACCGCGCGGACGGCGTCGAACACGTAGGTCAGGCCGGTCCACAGGGTGACCACCAGCGCGGCGGCCATCACGATGTGCGCGAACCAGACGAAGACCTCACTGAAGGGCAGTACCTGGAGCGGGAAGAGGTAGACGCTGATCGCGACGATCTGGAGGACCGTCTTGAGCTTGCCGCCCTGGCTGGCGGGCATGACCACGTAGCGCAGGACCGCGAAGCGCAGCGCCGTGATGCCCCACTCGCGGACCAGGATGGCGATGGTCACCCACCACCACAGGTCGCCCTGGAGGGAGAGCACCACCAGCGCGGAGCCGGTGAGCGCCTTGTCGGCGATGGGGTCGACGATCTTGCCGAAGTCGGTGACCAGGTTGCGGCGGCGGGCGATCTCGCCGTCGACGCGGTCGGTGATGGCGGCCAGCACGAAGACGGAGAAGGCGGCGAACCGCCACCAGGAGCCGTCCAGGAACATGAACCACACGAAGAGCGGAACCATGACCAGGCGGCTCATCGTGAGGATGTTCGCGATGTTCCACAACGGGACACGGGGGGCGGGGGTGGCCGCGGGGTCGGGGGTGCTCATCTGTCCGCGGCTTCCCCGTGGGTCTCGTCCTGCTCCGCGATGAGGTCGGCGCCGGCCGACTGGATGACGGTGGCGCGCACCAGGTCGCCGACGGCGAGGCCCTCGCCGTAGAGGATCGTGCTGCCGTCCACCTCGGGGGCCTGGTGCTCGGCGCGGCCCTCGTAGGCCCCGTCCTCCAGCACCGTCTCCACCAGGACGGTGACCTCCGAACCGATCCGCTCCTCGGCGCGCTGGGTCATCAGCTCCTCGGAGAGGCGGTTGAGCCGGTCCACGCGCTCGGCGACGACCTCGTCGGGCAGCTTGCCCCCGTGGTCGAAGGCCTCGGTGCCCTCCTCGTCGGAGTAGCCGAACACGCCGATGGCGTCCAGCCGAGCCTCGGAGAGGAAGGAGACCAGGTCCTCGAACTCGGCCTCGGTCTCGCCGGGGAAGCCCACGATGAAGTTGGAGCGCGAGCCCGCCTCGGGAGCGCGCTCGCGGACCGTGTCCAGCAGTTCCAGGAAGCGCTCGCGGTCGCCGAAGCGGCGCATGCGGCGCAGCAGGGTGCCGCTGGCGTGCTGGAAGGACAGGTCGAAGTAGGGCACCACGCCGGGGGTTCCGGTGAGCACGTCCACCAGGCCGGGGCGGACCTCGGCGGGCTGGAGGTAGCTGACCCGGACCCGCTCCAGGCCCTCGACGGCGGCCAGGCGGGGCAGGAGCTTCTCCAGGGCGCGCACGTCGCCCAGGTCCTTGCCGTAGGACGTGGAGTTCTCGCTGACCAGGAACACCTCGCGCACGCCCTCGGAGGCCAGCCACTCGGCCTCGCGCACGATGTCGTCGGGGCGGCGGGAGAGGTAGGCGCCCCGGAAGGTCGGGATGGCGCAGAAGGTGCAGCGCCGGTCGCAGCCGGAGGCGATCTTGAGGTTGGCCACCGGTCCGCCGACCAGGCGGCGGCGCGGGACGGAGGCGCGGTAGGGCAGCTCGGTGCCCTCGGCCCCGGCGGCGTCGGCGAAGCTGGCGTGGCCGGGGACGTGGGCCTGGGAGGCGTCGCGCTCGGCCGGGCTGATGGGCAGCAGCGTGCGCCGATCGCGGGGGTCGTGCGGGACCAGGGTCCTCCCGGCCACGACGTCGTCGAGCCGGTCGGTGATGGCTGCGTAGTCGTCGAAGCCGATGACCTGCGCCTCGGGCAGGGCCTGGGCCAGCTCGGAGCCGTAGCGTTCGGCCATGCACCCGGCGGCGACGACTCTGCCGCCGTTCTCCGCCGCTTCCAGGAGGGTCTCGATGGAGTCCTGTTTGGCCGCGTCGATGAACCCGCAGGTGTTGACGATGGTGACGTCGGCCTCGGTGTCGCCCTCGACGAGGTCCCAGCCGCCCGCGGACAGGCGCCCGGCCAGCTCTTCGGAGTCGACCTCGTTACGCGCACACCCCAGGGTGACGAGTGAGACAGTACGGCGCGATGACATGGCTTCCAAGCGTGTGGGAGAGCTTCGGGTGGCGCGGGGGGCCGTCCCGGACCGGACCGCTCGGCCGTGCTCGGTACACGGCGTCGCCTGGCGCCGCCCGCAGCCCCCCACATTACCTTGGTCGGCTCACCCGCCCGTACCCCGGCCCGGATCGATCCGGGCCGGGGCGCGGCCCGGTCACCGCCGCACGCCGTCCGGGCCGATCACGATCTCCTTGACCTCGCCGGGAAGCCCGAGGGGGCCGGAGTTCTCGCCGTCGACGGTCACGCTGACCGCTCCGGCGTCGCCGACCCACAGGTTGAGCATGTCCTCGGTCACGTAGTCCTTGACGTCGCCCTCCAGCAGGTAGCCGACGTAGAGGTCCTCGCCCTCGGCGCCGGTGACCTCGACCCAGCTGCGTCCGGAGGCGTTGAGTTCGACGGTGAACTCGACGGGCTCCTGCGCCGCCGCGGCCTCCTCCGCCCCCACGGCGGAGTCGACGGTTCTCTCGGTGGTGGAGGAGTCGAAGGCCGAGCGCAGCGGGTTGCCCGCGTCCCAGTCCTGCCAGGTGCGGATCCCGACGAAGAGCGCCAGGAGGAAGATGGCCCCGACCACGGCCCAGGGCCAGTGGCGACGGACCGCGTCGACGGGCCGGTGGCGGGCGGCGACGACCACGGGGCGGGCGACGGGGGTTCCCCCGCCGTGCCTGCCGCCCTGGTGCCTGCCGCCCTGGTGTCCGCCGCCCCGGCGTCTGCGGTCGTCGGCCCCGCCCTCGGGGGCCCGAACACGGGGGCCGTGCCCCTCGGCGGTCTGGCGGGGGCCGGGGATCCACCCTGCCCGCCGCGGCCTGCGGGACTCCTGGTGTTCCTGGTACTCGTCGTCGGGCTGGCGCGTCAGGAACTGCCTGCGTTCGAAGTGGCCCCAGCGCTGGGCGCCGACACCGGAGTCGTCCTCGCCGAAACGGTGGGCCATCACCGCCTCCCCGTCCTCCCCGGGACGGAGCTCGGCGCGCGCGGCGGCGGCCGCCCGCGCCGCCTCGGGCACGGACGCCGGGTGGCGCTGCGGCGGGACGAAGGCGGGTATGGCGCGGGACGCGTGCTCGCGGTCGTACTCGGCCATGAGCGGCGCCGGGTCCAGGCCGAGCGTGCGGCAGACGCGGCGGATGTGGCCGCGTGCGTAGAAGTCCCCGCCGCAGGAGAGGAAGTCCTCCTGCTCGATGGCCGTGAGGACGGGTTCCCGGATACGTGTACGGATGCTGAGGTCCGCGACCGTGTACCCCGCCGCGACCCGGGCGGCGGACAGGGTCTGACCGATCGTCGCCATGCGCACTCCCCCCGCGACTGTGTGTAGCTGCAAGAGACCACTCTGCCGCCCGGGGCGCTTTCGCGCAGGTCACCACGCCCCATGAAGCCTCCAAGATCCCACCAAATCGGGCATGCCCGTTTTTAAGGGATGCCAGTGGAGTTTCGGGAAAGGCCGTAACACGGGGCCGGAAGCCCGACTTCCCGGGTGCGGGTCGGCACCCGGACGCCGCCGCGCGGACGCGGCGGCGCGGATCAGGAACCCCGGATGTCGGCCAGCACGGCGGGCAGCTCGTCGGGCTGGACGAGCACGTCGCGGGCCTTGGAGCCCTCGCTGGGACCGACCACGTCGCGGCTCTCCATGAGGTCCATCAGGCGGCCCGCCTTGGCGAAGCCCACGCGCAGCTTGCGCTGGAGCATGGACGTGGACCCGAACTGGGTGGTGACCACCAGCTCGACGGCCTGGAGGAGCAGGTCGAGGTCGTCGCCGATGTCCTCGTCGATCTCCTTCTTCTTGGTGTCGGGGACCGCCACGTCCTCGCGGTAGCTGGGCTCGGACTGCTTCTTGCAGTGGTCGACGATCGCCCGGATCTCCTTCTCCGACACCCAGGCGTTCTGGAGGCGGATGGACTTGCCCGCGCCCATGGGGAGGAAGAGCGCGTCGCCCTTGCCGACCAGCTTCTCGGCGCCGGGCTGGTCGAGGATGACGCGGCTGTCGGAGAGGCTGGAGGTGGCGAAGGCCAGGCGGGAGGGCACGTTGGCCTTGATCAGGCCGGTGACGACGTCGACGCTGGGCCGCTGGGTGGCCAGCACCAGGTGGATACCGGCGGCGCGGGCCAGCTGGGTGATGCGCACGACGGCGTCCTCCACGTCGCGGGGGGCGACCATCATCAGGTCTGCCAGCTCGTCCACGATGACCAGCAGGTAGGGGTAGGGCTCGTACTGGCGCTCGCTGCCGGGCGGGGCGGTCAGCTCCCCGGTGCGCACGGCGGCGTTGAAGTCGTCCACGTGCCGGTAGCCGGAGGCGGCCAGGTCGTCGTAGCGCCGGTCCATCTCCCCCACCACCCACTGGAGGGCCTCCGCGGCCCGCTTGGGGTTGGTGATGATGGGGGTGATCAGGTGCGGGATACCCTCGTACATGGTCAGCTCGACCCGCTTGGGGTCGACCAGGATCATCCGCACCTCGTCGGGGGTGGCACGCATCATCAGCGAGGTGATGAGCCCGTTGATGCAGGTGGACTTGCCCGCGCCGGTCGCGCCGGCGACCAGGACGTGCGGCATCTTGGCCAGGTTCGCGACCACGTTGGAGCCCTCGACGTCCTTGCCCAGGCCCACGAGCATGGGGTGGTCGTCGGAGGTCGCGGCGGGCGAGCGCAGCACGTCGCCCAGGCTCACCAGGTCCTTGTCGGTGTTGGGGATCTCCACGCCGATGGCGGACTTGCCGGGGATGGGCGACTGGATGCGCACGTCCGCGCTCTTGACCACCAGGGAGATGTTCTTGGCCAGGGCGGTGACCTTCTCGACCTTGACCGCGGGGCCCAGTTCGATCTCGTAGCGGGTCACCGTCGGCCCGCGGGTGAAGCCGGTGACGTCGGCGTCGATGTTGAACTGGGTGAGCACCCCCGACAGGGCGTCGACGACCTCGTCATTGGCCTTGGTGCGCGGCTTGACCGGGCTGCCGGGCTTGAGCATGGTCGGCGCGGGAAGCTCGTAGTCGCCCTCCACCACGCGGGAGGGGATGGTGAGCTGCTCGGTGGTGGCGGGGGCCGGAGTGGGGTCGGGGACCTCCCGCTTGGCGCGGGCGGCCTTCCTGCCCTTGGGCGCGGTCTCCTCCTCGGCCACGGCCGTCACCGGTGCCGGGGCCCCGGCACCGGTCCGCGCGGCCTCCTCCTCGTCGGTGAGGGCGGGGGCGACGGGCTCGTCGGGCAGCACCGGGCTGTCGTAGGGGCGCTCGTGGTCACCCGCGACCGTGCCCGCCCCCTTCTTGGGCCTGCTCTTTCGCGGCTTGGCGGGCTTCTTCTTCTCCGCGCCCAGCAGGCCGATGCCCGAGTCGGGGCCGGTGTCGCGCTCCATGAGCGCGCCGAACAGGGTCTGGAGGCGCTCGGGGATGCGCCGGATGGGGGTGGCGGTGACCACGAGGATTCCGAAGACCAGCACCAGGGCCAGCAGGACACCGGTCAGCCACGGGGTGACGACGGCGCTGAGCGGCCCCGAGGCGACGAAGCCGATGAGCCCGCCGGCCTCCTGGAGGGCGCCCAGCCCCTCGGAGGGCTGCGGGATGCCGTGGGCGATGTGGATGAGGCCGAGCAGGCCCAGCATGATCGAGCTGAAGCCGATGAGCAGCCGCCCGGCGTCGCCCTCCTTGCTGTCGCCCGGGGTGCGCATGAGCCTGACCGCGATCGGCAGGAACAGCAGCGGCAGGATCGGCGAGAACGTGCCGAAGGCGCCGACCACGACCGCGCGGGTGTACTCCAGGAGCAGCCCGTCGCTGTTCCACCACACGGCGGCGGCGATGAGGACGCCCGCGGCCAGCAGGATCAGCCCGGCGCCGTCGCGGCGCAGGTCGGGGTCGAGGCCGCGCGCGCCGCGGCCGACCGCGCGGGCGGAGCCGCCGACGGTGTGCGCGACGAGCTTCCACAGCACCAGTAGGAACTGGCCGAACATGGTGACGGCGAAGGCGATGGGTCCGTCGGGCATGCGCTTCTTCGCCGCGGGCTTGCGCGCGGCGGGCTTCTTGCGTCCGGAACCGCCGGAGGAGGCGCGCGTGGCCATGGGGTCACCTCCAGGGGACGGGGTCGTGCTGACGGTCGGGCAGGACGGCCCGCCACGGCGGGCAGCCTACTGCGGCGTCCACCCCCGGCGCCCGTATCCCGCGCGGCGTGTCGCCCGAACGCCGCTGTGCGCCCCGTCCCACCGCCGCCCCGGCCCCGGAGACGCGAACGGCCCGGACGCGCCGTGGGGCGGCGTCGGGCCGTTCGTCGTCGTCGGGTATCCGGTCAGACCTCGACCAGGACGGGGATGATCATGGGCCGCCGCCGGTAGGTCTCGTTGACCCAGCGGCCGGCGCTGCGGCGGATGAGCTGGCGCAGCTGGTGGGGGTCGTTGACCCCGTCCCGGGCCGCCTTGTCCAGCGCGTCCTGGAGCCTGTCGACGACGTCGTCGTAGGCGTCGGCGGCGATGCCCGCGCCCCGCGTGTGGATCTCGGGATCGCCCAGGATCTTGCCGGAGCCGGAGTCCACCGCCACGACGACGGAGATGAACCCCTCCTCGCCGAGGACGCGGCGGTCCTTCAGCGAGGCCTCCGAGACGTCGCCGACCGAGGAGCCGTCCACGTAGACGTACCCGGCCTGGACCGCGCCGACGATCCTGGCCCGGTTCTTGTACAGGTCGACGACGACGCCGTCCTCGGCGATGGAGATCCGGTCCTGCGGTACCCCGGAGAGCTTGGCCAGGTCGGCGTGGGCGCGCAGGTGCCGCCACTCGCCGTGCACGGGCATGAAGTTGCGCGGACGCACCATGTTGAGCACGTACAGCAGCTCGCCGGCGGGCGCGTGGCCGGAGACGTGCACCAGGGCGTTGCCCTTGTGCACGACCTTGGCCCCCCAGCGGGTCAGGCCGTTGATCACCCGGTTGACCGAGTTCTCGTTGCCCGGGATCAGCGACGAGGCGAGCAGGATGGTGTCACCCTCCTCGATGCGGATCTGGTGGTCCCGGTTGGCCATCCGGCTGAGCGCGGCCATCGGCTCGCCCTGCGAGCCCGTGCACACCAGGAGCACCTCGTCCGGCGGCATCTGGTCGAGCTGCTTGACGTCGATGACGGTGTCGCCGGGGATGCTCAGATAGCCCAGGTCGCGCGCGATGTTCATGTTGCGGACCATGGAGCGCCCCACGAAGGCGATCTTGCGCCCGTGCCTGACGGCGGCGTCGATGACCTGCTGGACGCGGTGCACGTGGGAGGCGAAGCAGGCCACCACGACGCGCTTCTCGGACTGCCGGAAGACCTTGTCGATGGCCTCGTTGAGGTTGCGCTCGCTGATCACGAAGCCGGGCTGCTCGGCGTTGGTGGAGTCCGACAGCAGCAGGTCCACGCCCTCGTCGCCGAACCGGGCGAACCCGCCCAGGTCGGTCAGGCGCCCGTCCAGCGGCAGCTGGTCCATCTTGAAGTCGCCGGTGTGCAGCACCGACCCGGCCGGGGTGCGGATACCGACGGCCAGAGCGTCCGGGATGGAGTGGTTGACCGCGAAGAACTCCAGGTCGAAGGGGCCGAACTCGTGCCGCTCCCCCTCCTCCACCAGGACGGTCTCCGGCTTGATGCGGTGCTCGCCGAGCTTGGCGGTGATGAGCGCCAGGGTGAGCTTGGAGCCGACGATCGGGATGTCGGCCCGCTCACGCAGCAGGAACGGCACGCCGCCGATGTGGTCCTCGTGCCCGTGGGTGAGCACGACCGCCTCGATGTCGTCGAGCCGGTCCCGGATGTACTCGAAGTCCGGCAGGATCAGGTCGACGCCGGGCTGCTCCTCCTCGGGGAAGAGCACGCCGCAGTCCACGATGAGCAGGCGCCCGTCGTACTCGAAGACCGTCATGTTGCGGCCGATCTCACCGAGGCCGCCCAGCGGGACGATGCGCAGCGCGCCCTTGCCCAGGGGCGGCGGCGAGCTCAGTTCGGGGTGCGGGTGGCTCATACGGATCCCTCCGTGAGGCGCTCGACGGCGACGGCGCTGGCGGGGACGGCCTGGTGCGGGGCGAGCCCGATCGGGCCCTTGACACCCGCGGCGGCCAGGTCCTCGCGCAGGAGTGCCTGGAGTTCGGCGGAGGCGTCGGCGAGCGGGGTGCGGACCGGCCCGGAGGGCAGGCCGAACAGGTTGAGGACGGCCTTGGTCGTGATGACGCCCTGGGTGCGGAACATGCCCGTGTAGACCGGCGTGAGGCGGCGGTGGATGGCCAGGGCCTGGCCGACCTCGCCCTTCTCGAAGGCGTCGATCATGTCGCGCAGGTCGGCGCCCACGATGTGGCCGACGACGCTGACGAACCCGGCCGCGCCGACGGACAGCAGCGGCAGGTTGAGGATGTCGGTGCCGCAGTAGAAGGCCAGGTCGGTGCGCTCCATGACCCAGGAGCTGGCGCCGACGTTGTCCTTGGCGTCCTTGTTGGCGACGATGCGCGGGTGCTCGGCCAGGCGGACCAGGGTCTCGGAGGCGATCGGCGTCCCGGTGCGGTGCGGGATGTCGTAGAGCATCACCGGCAGCTCGGTGGAGTCGGCGATCGACGTGAAGTGCCGGATGAGGCCTTCCTGCGGCGGCTTGTTGTAGTACGGGGTGACGGTCAGCAGACCGTGCGCCCCCGCCTTCTCGGCCGCCTTGGCCAGCCGGATGCTGTGGCGGGTGTCGTTGGTGCCGACCCCGGCCACGATCGTGGCGCGGTCGCCGACCGCCTCCAGGACGGACCGGAGCAGCCGGTCCTTCTCGTCGTCGCTGGTGGTGGGCGACTCGCCGGTGGTGCCGCTGATGACGAGGCCGTCGTTGTGCTGCTCGTCGACGAGGTAGGTGGCCAGTCGGGCCGCGCCCTCGTAGTCGAGTTCCCCGTCCTCCAGCATCGGAGTGACCATCGCGGTCAGCATCTTGCCGAACGGGCGGTTCTTGGTGTCCATCATCGTGTGTGAAAGGCGTGCGGACCGCCGCCCTCGGGCGGTGGGGTCCGTGGTTGCCCCTCCTCCTCTCGGTGTACTCCGAAACAGTTGTGGTCTCCCGTGCGGATGCCTCGGGCACGGGTGGTCGGCGCTGCGTGTGCGCCACCGCGACCGGCGGATGCGCGACGGTCGCGGGAAAGATCTGTGGTGCCCCCGTTGCGGAGGCGCGGGGCCGGGCCCCGTCCGGTCCACCGTCCTCGTGGGTCGAGGTTGGTGGTCCCCGGCAAGACGAACCTACCCGTCCCGGGCCCGCGCCATCCGGCCGGGCCCGGGGACCGCCCGCGGTTCAGGGCGGACGGGGTCCGCAGGAAGAGGCTAGTCGTCGTTACCGTCGGGCAGGAACATGCTGAGCAGCCAGCTGACGATGGTGACGACGATCGCGCCCCAGAAGGCGGGCCAGAACCCGTCGATCTGGAAGGGCAGGTCGAACAGGCCCGCGATCCAGTTGGTGAGCATGAGCAGCAGCGCGTTCACCAGGAGGCCGATCAGCCCCAGGGTCAGAGCGTAGAACAGGCATCCGACCGTTTTGACGATCGGTTTGATCACCGCGTTGACCACACCGAAGATGGCGCCGACGGCGAGGTAGACCAGGATCTGGCCGACCGTGTCCTGCGCGGTGACTTCGATGCCGTCGATCAGGAGGACAGCCGCCCAAAGGGCGAGCGCGTTCACGATAACTCTGATAATGAGGCTCACAACGTAGATGTTCCCATGCTGTGGCAAGGTCCGGAAACTCCGGCGTAGGTGATCTTGTCACCAGGCGTGTCGCCCACCCCCGAAGGAGAGTCCTCCGTGTCCAGTGCTCGGTTCGTCCGTCCCGCCCGTACCGCCGACGTGGAAGCGGTGGTCGACATCCAGGTGGCGTCGTGGCGGGCGGTGTACGGGGCGCTGCTGCCCGACGAGGTGTCGGGGGCGCTGGGCGGTGAGGAGGCCCGGGAGCGGTTCCGCGAGCAGTGGACGGCGGCCCTGGAGTCACCGCCGACCTCGCGGCACCGGCTGGTGGTGGCCACCGACGAACTGGAGGGGACGCGCACGGTCGTGGGCTTCGCCGCGTTCGGCCCCGCGGGGGACCCGGACCTGTGGCCCGCCACGGACGCGGAGGTGTTCGCCCTGCACGTGGACCCCGCTCGGGCGCGTCAGGGGCACGGCAGCCGCCTGGCGAACGCGTGCGTGGACCACCTGGTCGAGGACGGCTTCGGCACCCTGCACGTGTGGGTGCCCGAGGCCGACAACGCGCTGCGGGCGTTCTTCGAGGCCTCGGGGTGGCGCGCGGACGGCGCCCGCCGTGAGATCGACATGGGGCGGCTGCTGCCGATGGTGCGCCTGCACGCGGCGATCTCCCAGTAGGGGCGAGGAGGGACCGGGGCGCGGGCGGGACCGGGCCGGGCCGCGCCCGCCTCCCCGCGCCGGGGCGCGGGCGGGAGCGCCGCTGGCAGGGTCTACCGTGGGGTGGTTGTCGCGGCGCGCACGGGCGCGCCGGTGGTGAGCGGGGAGGGGCCGGAGCGTGGCCACGGTCAGTGAATGGGTCTCGGGGCTGCGCCCCCGTACGCTTCCGAATTCGGTCGTTCCGGTGGCGGTCGGCACGGCCCTGGCCTTCGCCCTGGACGGGTTCGTCTGGTGGAAGGCGCTGCTGGCCCTGGTGGTGTCCATGGCGCTCCAGGTCGGCGTGAACTTCGCCAACGACTACAGCGACGGCGTCAAGGGCACCGACACCGAGGCGCGGACCGGGCCGACCCGGCTGACCGCGACCGGTCTGGCCGCCCCGGGGCAGGTGCTGGCGGCGGCCCTGGGCAGCTTCGCGTTCGCGGGGGTGGTGGGCCTGGTGCTGGCGGCCACGTCCTCGTGGTGGCTGCTGCTGGTGGGCGCCCTGGCGATCGCGGCGGCCTGGTACTACACGGGGGGCCGCAGCCCGTACGGGTACCGGGGCCTGGGCGAGGTCTCGGTGTTCGTGTTCTTCGGCCTCGTGGCCGTGGTGGGCACGGTGTTCGTGCAGCTGGGCTCCGCGCCGTGGCAGGCCTGGGTGGCGTCGGTCCCGGTGGGCCTGCTGTCCTGCTCGGTGCTGGTGATCAACAACCTGCGCGACATCCCGACCGACCGCGAGACCGGCAAGGTCACGCTGGCCGTGCGGCTGGGCGACACCGGCACCCGCCGCCTGTACGGGGGCGCGATCGCGCTCTCCTACGCGGCGGCGCTGGTGCTGACCCCGGTGTTCTGGTGGACGCCGCTGGTGCTGGTGTCGGTGCCGCTGGCGGTGCCGCCGCTGCGGCGCGTGCTGGGCGGCCAGACCGGCCGTGACCTGGTGCTGGGTCTGGGCGAGACGGGAAGGCTCCAGATGGCGTTCGGCGTGCTGTTCTCGGTCGGCCTGCTCCTGGGGTGAGGCGGTGGCCGCACGCGGCCGGCGGACCCTTCGTGAGCGGGCCCAGACGCGCCCGTGACCGCCAGGAGACCCACGGGTTCCAGCCTTCCGGGGCATGGCGCCCCCGCACGACCGCCGTGGCGCTCATCGCCGCGGCGCTGACGCTGATCGCGACCGCCTGCTCCGGAGGCGACCCGGCTGAGGCTCCTCCGGGAGCCGCGCGACGAGGTGACCGCGCGGCGCGGGGGCACCGAGCTGGTCGTGAGCGTGCGCGAGCTGGTCAGCGGCGGGGCTGCGGTCGGGCTGGTGCTGCGGGTCCACAACGGCGGGGACGCCGACAGCCCGGCGTTCGCGGAGCTGGAGGCGGGGGTGGAGGACCTGGACCCGCCGGTGGCGAACGCACGCTGAGACGACGCGCCGAACGCCGGGAGGCCGCGTTGGGCCCCGGTCCGGCGGAGAGGGGTTAGGATGCGCGCACCCCAGACACGCGCGTACGACCCGGCAGGGAGAGACGACACCGTGCCAAGCGAGAACACCGCCCCCGACCCCCTCGACCATCTTCCGGACCCGGAGGAGTGGGCACGGCGCTCGGCCCTCCAGGCCGCGGCGTTCGACGCGATCGGAGAACGCTACGACGAGGCCTTCCCCCGCAAGGAGGGCCAGGAGGACCGGGTGCGCCGGCTGCTGGACCTGCTGCCGCCCGGCGCGCACGTGCTCGACCTGGGCTCGGGTACGGGCGTGCCCACCGCCCGGCAGCTCGTGGCGGCGGGGGCGCGGGTCACCGGCTACGAGATCTCCGGGCGAATGGTCGAGATCGCCCGCCGCAACGTGCCGGAGGCGACGTTCGTCCGGGCCGACATCCTCGACCTGGACCCCGCGGAGTCCTCCTACGACGCCATCGTGGCGTTCTTCTCCCTGCTGTGCCTGCCCAGGGCCCGCATCCCCGAGGCGCTGAGCCGCGTCCGCGCCTCCCTGGTCCCGGGCGGCCTGCTGTGCCTGTCCATGGTGGAGGCCGACCTGGACGACGCCCCGGTCCCGTTCCTGGGCGCGGACATCCGGGTGTCGGGCTACCCGAACGAGGAGCTGCGCCGGGTGGTGGAGGGGGCCGGGCTGGTCGTGGAGGACGAGCGGGTCGTCTCCTACGAGCCCGAGGGCGCCCGACCCGAGGTCCAGGTGTTCCTCACCTGCCGCCGCGGCGCGTGAGACGGGACGGGGGCCGCGCCTTCCCCTGCGCGGCCCCGCGCGGTGACCGGCAAGCACCCCAAGGGCCCCGTGCATCACACCGGCAACGGTTCCGGTCGGCCCACTAGTCCAGGTCGAGGAGGGTGTCCAAGCCCACGGTGAGGGGGTCGGAGAGGCCGCCCACCCCGCGCACGCCCAGCAGCACGCCCGGCATGAACGAGGTGCGGTTCATCGAGTCGTGCCGGATCTTGAGGGTCTCCCCGTCGGTGCCGAACACGACCTCCTGGTGGGCGATGAGCCCGGCGATGCGCAGCGCGTGCACCCGCACGCCCTCCACGTCGGCTCCCCGGGCGCCGGGGATCTCGGAGGTGGTGGCGTCGGGCATCGGCGCGGTCCCGGCCTCGCGGCGGGCCTCGGCGACCAGCTCGGCGGTCCGGTAGGCGGTGCCGCTGGGGGCGTCGGCCTTGTTCGGGTGGTGCAGCTCGATGATCTCGGTCGAGTCGAAGTACGGCGCGGCCCTGCGCGCGAAGTGCATCATCAGGACGGCGGCGATGCCGAAGTTGGGGGCGATGAGCACCTTGGCCCCCGGCTTCGCCTCCTGCATCCGGCGCACGCGCTCCAGTCTGGCCTCGTCGAACCCGCTGGTGCCGACGACGGCGTGGATCCCGTGGCCGATGAGCCACTCCAGGTTGTCCATCACCGCGTCGGGGTGGGTGAAGTCGACGACGCAGTCGGCCCCCCGTACCGCGTCCCTGTCGCTGGCGGCGTCCACCCCCGCGACGAGTTCCATGTCGTCGGCGCCCTGCACCGCTCGGACGACCTCTGACCCCATGCGCCCGTCGGCGCCGAAAACTCCTACCTTGAACACGGCACGAGCGTACCGGAGCCCGGGACGCGGGTCGTCTCGGCCCGGCCCGCTGGGCGGACGGGCCCGGCCCGCGACGTGGGCGGATGTGCCTGACCGCGCCGCCGGTCAGCCGATGAGCCCGCCACCGGTGGCCGACGCCCGGGCCGGGCCCTCCGGTGTCAGCGGACGTCGGCCAGGGTGAGCGCGAAGTCCCCCGCCGGGTCGGTCCACCAGTGGGTGAGGGCGAACCCCGCCGCCTCCAGCTCCGCGGTCAGCCCCTCCCTGCGGAACTTGGCGGAGACCTCGGTGCGCATCTCCTCCTCGGACGCGAACTCGACATCCAGGTCCAGGGCGGCGACCCGCACGCGCTGGCCGGTCCGGGAACGCAGCCGCATCTCGACCCACTCCCGCTCGGCGTTCCAGCGCGCCACGTGGTCGAAGGCGCCCGGGTCGAAGTCGGCGCCGAGCCGGTGGTTGATGACGGCGAGGACGTTGCGGTTGAAGGCCGCGGTGACCCCCTGGGCGTCGTCGTAGGCGGCGACCAGGCGGGCGGGGTCCTTGACCAGATCGGCGCCCAGCAGCAGCGAGTCCCCAGGGCGCAGGACGGCGCGGATGTCGCGCAGGAAGGCGGCGCGCGGCCCCGGCTCCTGGTTGCCGATGGTGGAGCCCAGGACTGCCAGCAGCTGGCGTCCGCCCTCCCCGCTGACCGGCAGCAGTCCGAGGTGCTCCTCGAAGTCGCCGACGACGGCGTGCACGTCCAGGCCGGGATGGTCGTCGGCCACGCGGCGGGCGGAGAAGTCGAGGAAGTCGCCGCTGACGTCGACGGGCACGAAGCGGGTCAGACGGCCCTGGCGGCGCATCGCGTCCAGGAGCAGGCGGGTCTTGACCCCCGATCCGGAGCCGAGCTCGATGAGTGCCTCGGCACCGGCCGCGGCGGCGATCTCGTCGGCCCGCAGCTCCAGGATCGCGCGTTCGGCGCGGGTGGGGTAGTACTCGGGCAGGGCGGTGATCTCCTCGAACAGGGAGCTGCCGCGTTCGTCGTAGAACCACTTGGGCGGGAGCCGCTTGGGCCGCGCGGTCAGCCCCTCGGCGACGTCGGTGCGCAGTGCCTTGTCGAGGTCGTCGGCGGTCAGGTTTCGGTCAATCCGGAACATGGTGCCTCCTGTGTCCACGAAGATGTACCCGGGACAGGTGGTGTCGGAAAGATGGGCGGAGCCGGTCAGTCGATCGGTCGGACCTCGGTGCGCTCCCCCGTGGCCGTGACCACCGAGTCCTGAGGGACCTCGCGCCATCCGGGGGCGTCGTCGAAGGGTTCGGAGGCAAGGAAGACCCCGCCGTCCGGCTCGCGCAGGGTGAACAGGGTGTCCCCGGCCGCGGTGGCGGCGAGGGTTGCGCCGTCACTGGCCAGCAGGTTGTAGCGGCCCCCGGAGTGCTTGCGGGCCTCACGGACCACGGTGGCCAGGGTTTCGGACAGGTTCTGGGAGTTCCGCCACAACCGCACGGTGTGCGCGAACAGCGGCGCGGAGTCGAGGGCGGCGCGGGCGTCCAGCGCGCCGCGCGGCGGGGGCGAGGCGAACGCGGCGTTGAGCGCCTCGTCGTCCTCCACCGCGCCGTTGTGGCTGAACAGCAGCCGGTCGGCGCGGAAGGGCTGGGCGCCCGACTCCTCCGAGCCGAACCCGACGGTGGCGTCGCGCACGGCGGCCACCACGCACCCGGAGGTGATGGCGCGGGCGGCGTCGGCGAAGGAGGCGTCACCCCAGACGGGCATGGCGCGGCGGTAGCGCAGCGGTTCGGCGCGGCCGTCCCCCGGGGGGTACCAGCCGACGCCGAACCCGTCGGCGTTGACGGTGCCGTACCGCTGCATGCGCGGCGCCCAGGACTGGACGTGCAGCGAGTGGGGCGCCGCGTACAGCAGGTCGTGCACCGTGCGCGGCGGCCCCAGGTAGGCGAGGTGCCGGCACATCAGGCGGGTTCCGCGTCGCGCGCGCAGCGGAACCCGCTGAAGATCTGCCGTCGGATCGGGTGGTCCCAGTTGCGGAACGTGGCGCGGACCGCGGTGGGATGGGTGGCCCAGGAACCGCCCCGCAGCACCTTGTACCCGTCGTCGAAGAACACCTCCGAGTAGTCCTCGTACGGGAAGGAGCGGAACCCCGGGTAGCCGGTGAAGGTGGTGGAGGTCCACTCCCACACGTCGCCGATCAGCTGCTGGACGCCCAGCGGCGAGGCGCCGTCGGGGTGCAGTCCGGTCGGGGAGGGGCCGAGCCTGCGCTGGCCCAGGTTGGCGTGGCCGGGTCCGGGATCGGCGTCGCCCCACGGGTAGCGCCGGGACCGGCCGCTGACCGGGTCGAACCGCGCGGCCTTCTCCCACTCGGGCTCGCTCGGCAGGCGTTTGCCCGCCCAGGCGGCGTAGGCCTGGGCCTCGTGGAAGCACACGTGCTGCACGGGTTCGTCGGGGGGCACCATCTCCTGGCGGCCGAACCGGCGGCGGGACCACCCGGTCCCCTCCCGGGTCCAGAAGGCCGGGGAGAGGGCTCCCCGCCTCTCCTTCCACTCCCAGCCGTCGCGGGTCCACCAGCGGCGGGTCTGGTAGCCGCCGTCGTCCATGAACTCCTGGTAGGCGGCGTTGGTGACGAGTCCGGTGTCGATCCAGTAGGGGCCCAGGTCGACGGTGCGCGCGGGGCGCTCGTTGTCGTAGGCCCAGGGGTCGTCGTCGGTGCCCATGGTGAAGGGGCCCTCGGGCACGAACACCTCGCTCCGGACCGGCGGACGCAGCGCGGTGACCAGCCCGGCCTCCTCCAGCAGGACGGGCTCGCCCCTGCGGAGCTGGTGGGTGGCGAGCATGGTCTCGCCGTGCTGGTGCTCGTGCTGGATGACCATGTGGAAGACGAATCCGGCGTCCAGCAGGGAGCGTTCGCCGTCCGGACCGGTCCCCGGCCGGGTGAGGTCGGCGGCCTCCAGCGCGTCGAGCACCTCCCGGCGCACGCGCGCGTTGTAGTCGCGGGCCTCCTCGGGCCGCAGCAGCGGCAGGCTGACCCGTTCGGCGCGCGGGTTCTCGAAGGCGTCGTAGAGGGTGTCGATGTCCGGGCGCAGCGCCTCACGCCCACCGGCGGCGCGCAGCAGCCACTGCTCCTCGTAGTTGCCCACGTGCGCCAGGTCCCAGACCAGCGGAGACATCAGGGGCGAGTGCTGGGCGAGCAGCTCCCCCTCGTCGAGGGCGTCGAGGGTCAGCCCGTTGCTGCGGTCCCTGGCCCGGTCGAGTTCGGCGGCGATGCGCTCCTTGGCGAGCTCCTGTCCGTGGTTCACCGTACTCCTTCCGCGTGTCCGGGGTCCGGGGCCGCGGACCGTACGCGTTCCGCCCGCGCCGGGCGCGGTCCAGGCACGGCCGGCCGCGTGTCGGCGGGGCTGAGCCCGCGTCGCGTGTGGTGGTCGGCGTAGTCGTCGACCAGCGCGGCCAGGGAGGCGGCGCCCATGCGGGGCAGGGCCTCGACCGCGGCGTCGAAGCAGGCACGGGCGCACTGGGCAACGCCGGGGTCGGCCATGCCCAGGCGCGCGGAGCGCAGCCACAGGTGGCGTTCGGGGAAGCGGCCCCCGCACAGCTCCTCGGTGGCCTCCTCGGCCGCGGCACGGGCGCGGGGGTCGTCGACCAGGGCGGCGGCGAGCGCCACCGGGACCGGCCACCAGCGCACGGGCAGCGCGTCGATCATCCGCAGCTCCCACCAGCCGCGCGGGCGCACGGGCGGAAAGAGGGTGCTGAGGTGGAACTCCAGGTCGGCCCGGGTGGCCGGGCGCGGGCCCTGTCCGCTGAGCCACTGGGCGAAGGTGACGCCCGGGTCGGGGGACCAGGGGCCCTCGCTCTCGGGGACCGCCAGGACCCTGGCGGCCAGCGCGTACTCGGCCCACGCCGTGGCGGGGTCGGCGGGGCTGCCGGAGTCCAGGACTGACCGGGTGCGGGAGGCGTCGGTGGCCGCCCAGATCGCCCAGCGGGTGGACTTCCACCCGGTGGGTCGGCCCCGCCAGACGGCGGAGTTGGCGAAGGCGGCGACGAGCACCGGGCCGAGCCGGTGGACGAGTTCCCAGCGGTCGCGGACGTCGTCGGCGTCCTCCCCCGTGTCCAGGCACACCTGGAGCGAGGCGGTGCTGCACATCATGGTGTAGCCGCTGGGCTGGCGGTGATGGGCGAAGAAGCGCTCCATCGCCGTGTACCGGGCTTCCCGGAGCTGGCGCCGGGGCGGGCGGACGGGGTCGAGGGCCGACTCGACCAGGTGGAGCCCGGCCTCGGCGAGGGCCTTGCCGATGTGCTCCAGGTCGGCGGAGAGCGCCGCGTGCGCCCGGGCCGGTCCCGGAAGGGCGGGCGAGCTGAGTTCGAGCTGTCCGCCGGGTTCGAAGGTGACGCCGCTCCCCGAGGGCGGTGGGCCGCAGGACTCCACCAGGGCCGTGAGGCGGTCGACAGGAACGGGTGCGGTCGGGTCCGCGGAGTCGGCGACCAGCCATTCGGTCTCGGCTCCGACCTTGCCGGGAGGGCCGGTCTTGAAACAGACGCCGTTGATGTACTCATGGACGTCTTCCGTGGTCATGTGGTGTGCCATGGGATGTCCCCTCGCGAGCGGCCGCCCCCGCCGGGCGGCGCCCCGAGGATCTTGCCCATCCGGTCCTCATGCCGAACGTGCGCGATGTCCATGAATCTCCGCTGATGCCGCGACACTCCCGATACGGACGAGGAGCCTGGGCGGCGGGATGCCAGGTGGTACGGGACGTCGCGGTGGGTGGGTACGCTCCCACCCACCGATGTGTGATGACGGTCACATGCCGGTGAACTCCCGGAGGCGTCTCTCGATGACGGCCCGTTCGCCCTGGTCAAGGCGGATGCCGAACACCTCCTGCAACACCTATCCCATCTCTTCCAGGGGTACCTCGCGTTCGGCACGGGTGCCGTCGGTCGCCGGTTCAGCCGGAGGCCGGTTCCTCCTCGCGCACGCGGCCGGTGGCGTCGGCCGCCGCCCAGTGGCAGGCCACCCTCCGCTCGGCGCCGCCCTCCAGGATCGCCGGGTCCACGGTGCGGCAGCGGTCGGCCACCCCGGCGCGCTCGGCCTCGCCGGAGGCCAGCACCGGACAGCGCGGGTGGAAACGGCAGCCCCGGGGCACCCGCTTGGGGTCCGGCGGCTCCCCGGAGAGCACCACCGGTTCCCCGTCCGCCTCCGGCAGCACCGACAGCAGCGCGCGGGTGTAGGGGTGGGCGGGAGCGGCCAGGACCTCCTCCACGGTGCCCAGCTCCACCACGCGCCCCAGGTACATCACCGCGACCCGGTCGGCGATGTTCCAGGCCAGGCCCAGGTCGTGCGTGGCCACCAGGGCCGACAGTCCCAGGTCGGCGCGCAGGTCCAGGAGCAGCCGCAGGATCTCGCCACGCACCGACGCGTCCAGGGAGGCCACCGGCTCGTCGGCCACCAGCACCTCGGGGTCCAGGATGAGCGCACCGGCGATCACCACGCGCTGGCGCTGGCCGCCCGACAGCTCGTGCGGGTAGCGGGGGAAGAACCGGTCCGGCGGGCGCAGGCCCGCCTTGGACAGCGCCGCGCCGACCCGCTCGGACTCGTCGGACACGGTGCCCTCGTGGATGCGCAGCCCCTCGGCCACGGACTCGTAGACGGTGCGGCGCGGGTTGAGCGAACCGGTGGGGTCCTGCTGCACCAGCTGCACCCGCCGGCGGTAGCGGCGCATGTCGCGGGAGCCGTAGCGCAGCGGGGTGCCCTCGAAGGCCACGTCGCCGCCCGTGGGCCGCTCCAGGCCCAGCAGGACACGGGCCAGGGTGGTCTTGCCGCAGCCGGACTCCCCCACCAGCGCCACGATCTCCCCCGCGGAGACGTCGAGGTTGACGCCGTCCACGGCGCGGGCGGTGCCCCGGCCGCCGCCGGGGGCGAACCCGGCAGCGAAGGCGACCTCCACCCCCCGGGCGCTCAGGACGGGGACGACTTCTTCCCCGCGGGTGGGCGGTGTCTCGTGGGAGTCGGTCTCGGTGGTGCTCACGGGCGCGTCTCCTCGGTGGGTGCGGCGGTCGCGGTCACGGACGGCCCCCGTCGTCCCCGGTGGCGGTCAGCGGCCGTGCGGGGCCCACGTGCACGCACGCCGCCTGCCTGGTGGACGCGCCCCCGGTGTCGGGGTCCACCGGCCACAGGGGCGGGTCGACCGTGGCGCAGACGGTCTCGACCACCGCGCAGCGCGGTCGGAACACGCAGCCCGAGGGCGGGTCCGCGGGATCGGGCGGGTCGCCGGGCAGGCCCCGGGGCGCCAGGCGCGAGGCCGGGTCGCCGATACGGGGGAAGGCGGCGCTGAGCGCGCTGGCGTAGGGGTGCGCGGGCTCGTGCACGACCTCCCGCGCCGGTCCCTGCTCCACGACCCGGCCCGCGTACATGACCGCGACCCGGTCGCAGGTCGAGGCCAGGACCGACAGGTCGTGGCTGATCATCAGCATGCCGATGCCGTGCTCGGCGACGAGCCGCCGCAGCAGGGTCAGGATCTGGGCCTGGATCATCACGTCCAGGGCGGTGGTGGCCTCGTCGGCGATGACCAGGCGCGGCTCGCAGGCCAGCGCCATCGCGATCATGGCCCGCTGCCGCTGCCCGCCGGACAGCTGGTGGGGGTAGTCGCGGGCGCGGGAGGCGGGGAGGCCGACCTGTTCGAGGAGGGCGGCGACCCGGGCGGGCGCCTCCGCCGCGGGGACGGTGCCGTGCACGCCCATCGGCTCGGCGATCTGCTGTCCGATCCGCCGGACCGGGTTGAGCGAGTGCATGGCGCCCTGGAAGACGATGGAGGCGCCCGCCCAGCGGACCGCGCGCAGGCGGCCCCAGCGCATGTCCAGGACGTTCTCGCCCTCCAGCAGCACCTCGCCGGAGATGCGCGCGGTCTCGGGCAGCAGGCGCAGCAGGGCCAGGGCCACGGTGGACTTCCCGCTGCCGGACTCCCCCGCCAGGCCAAGGGTGTCGCCGGGGTCCAGGGACAGGTCCACGCCGCGTACGGCGGGGACGTCGCCGCCGCCCGTGCTGTAGGTGACGTGCAGGTCGCGGACGTCGAGGAGGGAGGTCAACGCTGCTCCCGGAGTCGCGGGTTGATGACGGATTCGAGGGCCCGGCCGCACAGCGTGAAGGACAGCGCGACCACGGCGATCGCCAGGCCGGGCGGGACCATGTACCACCAGATCCCGGAGCTGATCGCGCCCGCGTTGCGGGCCGCGTCCAGGATGCCTCCCCAGGAGATCGTGGTGGGGTCTCCCACACCCAGGAAGGCCAGCGTGGACTCGGCGATGATCGAGGTGGCCACGAGCAGGGTGGTCTGGGCGAGCACGACCGGCATGACGTTGGGCAGGACGTGCCAGAGCATGACGTGGCCGTGGCCGCCTCCCAGGGCGCGGGCCCGCTCCACGTAGGGGCGCGCCTCCACCGCGAGGGTCTGGGCGCGCACCAGGCGCGCCGTGGCGGGCCAGACGGTCAGGCCGATGGCGATGATGATGGTTCCGGTGCCGCGCGGCAGCACGGCGGCCAGGGCCACGGCCAGGACGAGCGTGGGCAGGACCAGGAACCAGTCGGTGACGCGCATGAGCGCCGAGGACACGAACCGCCCCGCGGGGCCGCCGGAGGCGCCGAAGTGCCCGGCGGTGACCCCGACCAGGGTGCCCAGGACCACGGAGACGGCCGTGGCCAGGAAGCCCACCGTGAGCGAGACCCGTGAGCCCCAGACGACCAGGTCCAGGATGGAGCGGCCGAAGTTGTCGGTGCCGAGCGGGAACTGGGCGCTGGGCGGCTGGTAGGCGGTGCCCGGCGCGCCGGTGACGGTGAGGTCGGCCTGGTCGACGAAGAGCGGCGCGGTCAGGGCCAGGGCGCCGATGGCCAGCAGCGCGGTCAGGCCGACCAGCCCGGCGCGGTTGCGGGTGTACTCGCGGGCGAAGCGGCGCAGGGCCTCCTGACGGCGTCTGCGGGCGAGGGCGCGGGGTGGGGGCGGTGTGGTCGGCGGCGGCGCGGTCGCCGTGGCGGTGCCTCCCCCGGCGGGTCGGCCGCCGGGGCCCTCGGGACCACCGTCGGGGCTCCCAGGCCGGACAGAGGGGCCGTTCTCCCCGTCGCTCGGGCTGCCGGGCGTCCCGGCGGGGGCGTTCACGGGCGCACCCGGGGGTCGAGCAGCGGGTACACCAGGTCGGCGAGCAGGTTCATGAGGATCACCGAGGCCGCGAACACCACGAACAGGCCCTGGACGAGGCCGAGGTCGGGTACGCGCAGGCCGGAGTAGAAGAGCTGTCCGAGGCCGGGCCAGGAGAACACGGTCTCCACGAGGATCACCCCGGACACGACCTGTCCGAGGTTGAGGAAGAGGAGCGTCACCGTGGGCAGCAGGGCGTTGGGCACGGCGTGCCTGCGACGCACCAGGGCGTCGCGCAGGCCCTTGGCGCGCGCGGTGGTGAGGTAGTCGGCGCCCTTCTCGTCCATGAGCGAGGAGCGCATGATCATCAGGTACTGGGCGTAGATGACCGCGACCATGGTGGTGACGGGCAGCACCATGTGCCAGGCGGTGTTCAGCACGGTCTCCAGGCCTCCGCCGGTGCGGGGGTCGACCATGCCGCCGGTCGGGAACATGCCGGGCACGAACCCGCGCCCGGAGGCCAGGAAGACGATGAGCAGCAGGCCGAGCCAGAACGTGGGCACCGACCAGAAGAACAGGGCGACGGCGGTGTTGGCCCGGTCCGATCGGCTGCCCGGCCTCCAGCCCGCCCGGGCGCCCAGGAACAGGCCCAGCAGCGCGGCGACGACCGTGCCGGTCCCGGCGAGCAGGATGGTCGGGCCGAGCCGGTCCAGGATGAGCTCGGTGACGGGCTCGCGGTACTGGAAGGACGTGCCGAGGTCGAAGCGGAGCAGGCCGACCGCGTAGTCGAGGAACTGCTGCCACAGCGGCTCGTCGAGCCCGAACTGGCGGCGCAGCTCCTCGCGCTGCTCGGCGCTGACCTCGCGGCCCTCGGTCATGGCGCGGACGGGGTCGCCGGGCAGGATCCGGAAGAGGAAGAACCCGGCGACGACCACGGCGGCCAGGGAGACCGCCGCGGTCGTCAGCCGTCCGGCCACGTAGCGCGCGGCGCGCCGGGCGCGGCCCGGTCCGGCGGGTTCCACCGGAAAGGGGGCGACGGACGCCTCCTCTCCGGGCGGGCCTCCCGCGGCGGTGGGAGTAGTGGTCACTCGCGGTCCTCCATGGTGGAACGTCGGCGCAGCAGCAGGAAGCCCCCGACCGCGGCGAGGAGGAGCACGGCGGCCCCGACGCCGATCCAGACCCCGGCGGAGGGCCCGGAGGCGGCGCCTGCGGCCCGCTCGGCGGCGGGTTCGGCCGACCACCAGGCCCAGTAGCCGTCCTGGCCCCAGATGTTGCCGCCCTCGGCGGGCTCGTACTGGATGGAGGCGATGTGGTCGGTGCGGTAGGCCTCCATGATGTTGGGGTAGGCCAGCACGTTCACGACGGCCTCGCGGTAGAGGACCTCCTGGAGCTGGTGGATGATCTCCGCGCGGGCCTGGCGGTCGTACTCGGCGAGCTGGGCCTCGTAGAGCTCGTCGTACTCCTCGTCGCAGAAGTAGGCGTCGCCCTGCATGGTGCCCGGCTCGGTGGGCAGCGCGCCGCAGGTGTGGATGCTCAGCACGTAGTCGGGGTCGGGGTTGACCGTCCAGCCGGTGAAGATGAGGTCGTACTCGCCCGCGAAGAGGGCGTCGCTGAGCACGCCGGGGTCGACGGTGAGGTTCTCCACCTCGATGCCGATGTCGGCCAGGCGCTCGACGAGGACAAGCCCGGTGTTGACGTTGTCGGGGCGGTCCTGGTGGACGTGCATGCGCAGTTCGAGGCGGTCGCCGTCGGGTGAGACGCGCACGCCGTCCTCGCCCCGCTCGTACCCGGCCTCGTCGAGCATCGCGTTGGCCGCTTCGGGGTCGAAGTCCAGGATGGCCTCCTCGCCCTCGGGCGCCCAGTGGAAGTCCTCGTAGCGGGGCGGGACGTAGCCGCCCGCGGCCACGGCCTCGCCGCCGTGCGCCTTGTCGACGATCTCCTGGTTGTCGATGGCCATGACGATGGCCTGACGCAGGGTGCGGTCGGCGAGGGCGGGGTGCCCGTCGCCGAACTCCTCCCCGTCCTGGGTGACCGCGCCGGGGTTGATGGTGAAGGCCTGGAAGCGCTTGCCGTCGGCGATGTTGACCTCGACATCCTCCGCCGACTCCAGGGCGGCTGCCTGCGCCTGGGTGAGTTCGTAGACGAAGGAGACCTCGCCGCTGCGCAGCGCCTCCACCGCCGCGTCCTTCTCGGAGTAGTAGCGCAGGACGATCCGCTCGAAGCCGGGGGCGCCGCGCCAGTGGTCGGGGTTGGCCTCCAGCGTGATGGAGCGGCCCCGGTCGTGGCCGGTGAGGACGAAGGGTCCGCTGCCGACGGTCGGGAAGTCCTCGTTGCCGTAGTCGGCGAAGGCGTCGCCCTCCCGCTCCAGGATCGGCTCCCAGACGTGCCTGGGGACGATCGGGACGTTGAGGGAGGTCATGGTGGCCTGGGGCTGGCCGAGTTCGACGACCACGGTGTGGTCGTCCTCGGCGGTGACCGACTCGAAGCCGGAGACGTAGTTGCCGTTGGCGACGGCCGCGGACTCGTTCTCCATCATGGTGGTGAAGGTCCAGACCACGTCGTCGGCGGTCAGGGGCTCGCCGTCGGAGAACTGGACGCCCTCGCGCAGGTGGAAGGTCCAGGTGAGGCCGTCGTCGCTGGACTCCCAGGACTCGGCGAGGGAGGGGGCGGGCTGGTTGGTCTGGGGGTCGACCGTGACGAGGGAGTCGTAGACGTGCCGCAGGACGTTGGTGGTGATCGCGAGCTGCGCGGTGAAGGGGTTGAAGGAGTCCACCTGCTGGGCGGTGGCGATGCTGAGGGTCTCGCCGTCGGAGGTGTCCGCGGAGGCGGGCTGCGCCGGGAGGGGGACGGCGGTGGTGCCCGCGAGGAGGAGCAGGGCGACGGTCGTGGCGGCGGTGCGGCGAAGGAGGGTGTGACGGGAGGAGGTGCCGCGACGGGGGGCGGTACCGCCGAGGAGCGTGCGGGCGAGAGCACCGAGGGGGAGGGCGGTGCGTCGGAAGAGGGAACCGGGGGGAGGGCGGTGGGCGTTCATGTGCGGCCCCTCCTGTCAGAGGATCGTGGGTCGGTGGCACGCCACCTGGGGGTTGGTGGTTGTTTACCAACGGACGACGACGAGCGTCAATGACCTTCGTGGAGCGCCGTGACATCGGTTTGGATTCGGTCCGAAGAATGTCGCCGGAAAGACATCCGGAAACCGTCACCGGAAATGTCCGGGACACGCGGGAAAAGGGCGGTCGGAGTGCGGAACGGGCACGGAAGGGACGCGAAAAGGCACACAGAGGACCCGTGGGCACACGGAGAGGGATCGCGGACACGCGTTGGGTGACGGGAGGACACCCCCTGGAGGACGGCGGGGGAACAGGCTGTGTGCGCTGGGTAACCGGCGTGCCGTCGGCGGACACCCCGCGTTGGCAGTGAATGCCGTACTCCGCTACGGTTCCCGCCATGATGGGGCACTCGCACGCACTGAGCGGCGTGGTTGGCTGGATGGCGGTCGTTCCGCTGGTCCAGGGCAGGGAATTCCTTGGACTCAGCTTCCACCTGGGTCCCGGTGAGATCATCGCCGGTGCCCTGGTCTGCGCCGGTGCGGCCCTGCTGCCCGACCTGGACCACAAGAGCGCCACGGTGACCAAGACCTACGGCAAGGTCACCGAGGTGCTGAGCGGCATGCTGGGCTTCCTGTTCGGCGGGCACCGGATGGGAACGCACTCGTTCTTCTTCGCGGTACTCATGGGCGTGCTGGTGCAGCTGTTGGCGCTGTGGTCGCAGTTGGCCGTCCAGGTCTTCGTGTTCCTGTTGATCGGTATCGCCCTCCAGGGCCTGGGCTTCGGTCTGGACAAGAACAAGGTCGCGTCAGGGGTCATCAACGCGATGGCCACGGCGGGCATCACGCTGGCGCTGTTCACCGCCGGGGTGAACTACAGCTGGCTGGGCCTGGCGGTGGCCTTCGGCGTGGTCCTGCACTTCTTCGGTGACATGATCACCAAGATGGGCGTACCGATCTTCTGGCCCTTCTTCAAGAAGCGCTTCGGCCAGGGGAAGGGTTTCGTCACCGACGGCCCGGTCGAGCAGAAGTTCGTGACCCCGCTGCTGACCATCGGCGTCATCGTGGGGACGATCTACCTGTTCGACTGGCCCGCGCTGATGCCCGAGTACTAGAGGGCGCTGGAGGGGCCGGGGTTGGGGTTGGCGTAGAACCTCCAGCAGACCCCAACCACGCACCCGTACTGGATGCAGCGGAATCCACGTAGAACCTCCGACGAAGCCCGCTCCCGCTGAGGCCGCGCTCGGACTGCCTCCCCGGAACGGCCCGGCACCTGTCCACCGGGGCCCCGGCTGGCCTAGGCTGTCGGGCGTGACACGATCCACAGAGGGCCTCAGCCCCGAACTGCACGCCTATGTCGTCGAGCACAGCGAGCCCGTGGACGAGGTCCTGGCGGACCTGGCCGAGGAGACCGCGCGGTTGTTCCCCGACCACCGGGGCATGCAGATCGGCCCCGAGCAGGGCGCCTTCACCACGATGCTCACCCGGATCTGCGGGGCGCGGGAGGTGGTGGAGGTCGGGACCTTCACCGGCTACTCGTCGATCTGCTTCGCGCGCGGCCTCCCCGAGAGCGGTCGGCTCCTGGCCCTGGACGTCAGCGAGGAGTGGACCTCCGTGGCGCGGCGGTACTGGGAGCGCGCCGGGGTCGCGGACCGGATCACCCTGAGGCTGGGCCCGGCCCTGGAGTCGCTGCGGGCACTCCCCGAGGAGCCGCGGTTCGACCTGGCCTTCGTGGACGCCGACAAGGAGGGCTACGTCGGCTACTGGGAGGAGTTGGTCCCCCGCGTCCGGTCGGGCGGCCTGATCCTGGCCGACAACACCCTCTCCCACGGGCGGGTCGTGGACCACGAGAACACGTCGGCGGCCGTGCGGGGGATCCGCGACTTCAACGACCGGCTGGTCTCCGACGACCGCGTCACGCAGGTGCTGCTGCCCATCGGCGACGGCCTCACCCTCGCCCACAAGCGCTGACGCCCCGACGCGCTGAAGCACTGAAGCGCCACGGCGAACGCCGCCCCGGAGGTTGTCCACAGGGCGGCTCTTGTCCGCACGCGGAGCACCAGGCTTCGGTAGTGTCCAGTGCCATGCGCCTGCTGCACACCTCCGACTGGCACCTGGGCCGCTCCTTCCACCGCGAGAACCTCGTCGACGCCCAGGCCACCTTCCTCGACCACCTCGTGGAGGCGATCCGCGAACACCGGGTCGACGTGGTGGTCGTGGCCGGTGACCTCTACGACCGCGCCCTGCCGTCGGTGGACGCGGTACGGCTCTTCGACCGTGCCCTGGGGCGGATCCGCGAGACCGGGGCCCGGGCCGTCCTCATCAGCGGCAACCACGACTCCATGGCGCGGATGTCCTTCGCCTCCGGCCTCATCGACGCCTCCGGCGTCCACCTGCGCAGCTCCCTGGACGGCGTCGGCACCCCCGTGGTCATCGAGGACGAGCACGGACCCGTGGCCTTCTACGGCATCCCCTACCTGGAACCGGAGATCGCGCGCCACCACTGGGACCTGCCCGAGCGGGGGCACGCGGCGGCCCTCGGGCACGCCATGGACCTGGTCCGCGCCGACCTCGCCGAGCGGCCCGGCACCCGGTCGGTGGTCCTCTCGCACGCGTTCGTGACCGGCGGTGAGCCCTCCGACAGCGAACGCGACATCTCCGTGGGCGGCGCCTCGCACGTGCCGGTCCCGGTCTACGACGGGGTGGACTACGTGGCCCTGGGTCACCTGCACGGGCGGCAGACCATCACCCCGTCCGTGCGCTACTCGGGCAGCCCGCTGGCCTACTCCTTCTCCGAGGAGCACCACGTCAAGGGCTACTGGCTGGTGGACCTGGACGCCGACGGCCTCGCGGGCGCCGAGTTCGCCGCGGCGCCCGTCCCCCGCCCGCTGGCCCGGATCCGCGGCCGGATCGAGGACCTGCTCACCCGCCCCGAGTGGGAGTCCCGCACCGGCCACTGGCTCCAGATCACCCTGACCGACCCGCGCCGACCCGCCCACCCCATGGACCGGCTGCGCGAACGCTTCCCCCACGTCCTGGTCCTGGACTTCGCCCCCGAGGGCGGCGCCCCCGACACCCGTCCGGTCGCCGCCTCCGTCGCCGACCGCAGCGAGCGCCAGGTGGTCGGCGACTTCGTGGAGTGGGCCCGCGGCACCCCCGCCACCCCCGAGGAGGAGGCCCTCGTGAACACCGCCGTCGAGCAGGTCCGGCTCCAGGAGGGGACGCGCTGATGCGGCTGCACACCCTCACCGTCCAGGCGTTCGGCCCCTTCGCGGGCACCGAGAAGGTGGACTTCGACCGCCTCAGCGCGGGCGGGCTCTTCCTCATCCACGGCCCCACCGGCGCGGGCAAGACCACCGTGCTGGACGCGGTGTGCTTCGCCCTGTACGGCAGCGTGCCGGGCGCCCGCGGCAAGGACCGCTCCCCCAAGAGCGACCACGCGCCGCTGGACGCCGAACCCAGGGTGGTCCTGGAGTTCACGATCCAGGGACGCCGTATCTGGATCGAGCGCAAGCCGCGCTGGGACCGCCCCAAGAAGCGGGGCACCGGCACGGTGTCGCAGAACACCAAGGTCGTCGTCAAGGAGTTCACCGGCGGCAGGTGGGAGGGCGTCACCACCCGCCCCGACGAGGCGGGTCAGTTCGTCAACGACCTCCTGGGCCTGACCCTCGCGCAGTTCTGCCAGACCGTCATGCTCCCCCAGGGTGACTTCGCGCGGTTCCTGCGCGCCAAGTCCGAGGAGCGCCGCGAGTCCCTGGAGCGCATCTTCAACACCCGGCTGTTCCGGGACGTGGAGACGTGGCTGGGCGCGCACGCCAGACGGCTCGAACACGAGGTCCGGACGGCCAACGGGCAGGTGCGCGCGGTCGCGGACCGGATCGCCGAGGTCGGCCGCTCCCGGGCCCCCGAACCGCCCGAGGAGCTGTCGGCCTGGGCCGCGGAGCTGGCCGCGGTCACCGCCGCGACCGCGCACGACGCCGGGCAGGTGGCCGGGGAGTTCACCGGGGCCCGCGAGGACGCCCAGCGGGCCCTGTCCGAGGGTCGTGAGCTGCGCGTCCGCCAGGAACGGCTGGCCGACGCCCGTAGGCGCCGCGCCCAGCTGGCCGAGCACACCGCGTGGCGGGCCGCGATCGACGCCCAGCTCGACGACGCCGAGCGCGCCGAGTCGGTGCTGCCCTTCCTGCGCGCCCGCGACAACCGCCGCACCGAGCTGGACAAGGCCGAGCTGGCCGTCGCCGACCACCTGGCCCTGGTGGGCGGACTGCCCGGCTTCTCCGCGCGGTCCGACGCGGCTGTGCCGCGTGAGGAGCTGGGCGCCGCCGAGCGGGAGCGCCGGGACGAGCTGGCCCGCCTGGACGCACTGCGCGCGGACGCCGAGCGCAGCCGGTCACTGGGCCGCTCCGTCACCGCGTTCACCGGGCGCCTGGACGAGATCACCGCACAGCTGGAGCGCCAGCGCGCGCTGGCCGCCTCCCTGCCGCCCCGGGTCGAGGCGCTGACCGCCGAGCTGCGACGCCTCCACGAGCAGGCCGGGCAGGAGGGGGCCGCCGAGACCGCCCTGGCCGCCGCCCGCAGGCGCCTCGACGCCGCCGCGGAGTACGAGCGGCTGGGCCGGGAGCTCACGGAGGCGCAGGAGCACTACCGCGGGGCCGTGGACGAGGCCCAGGCCGCCCGCGACCGCGCCCTCGACCTGCGCGAGCGCCGGATCACCCACATGGCCGCCGAACTGGCGTCCGGGCTGGCCGACGGAGAGCCGTGCGCGGTGTGCGGGTCGCTGGAGCACCCCTCCCCCGCCCGGCCCTCCGGGGAGGGCCTGGTCTCGGCCGAGGAGGAGCGCCGGGCCCAGGCGTCCGCCGACACCGCCGCCTCCCGCCGCACGGAGGCCGAGAGCGCCGTGGTGGCCCTGCGGGAGCGGCGCACCGCCGCGCGGGAGCGCGCCGAGGACGGCACCGCCGACACCGTCCGCGAGGAGGTGGAGGCGCACGGCGCGGCGCTGGCGGAGGCCCGGGCCGCCGCCGGTGAGGCCCGGCGGGTGGAGGAGGAGCTGGAGCGCGTCACCGGCGACCTGGAGCTCGCCCGTACCCGCGAGGGCGAGCTGACCCGGCAGGAGGCCCAGGTCGGGGCCGACCTGGACAACGCCGCCCGCGAGCACGAGAGACTGACCGCGCTGCTGGACCGGGCGCGCGGGGACGACGCCGGGCTGGACGAGCGGATCGCCAGGCTGGGCGGCGAAGCCGATCTGCTGCGCGCCGCGGCCGAGGCGGCCGTCAACCGCGATCGTGCGGCCGAAGAACTGCGCACCGCCGTCGCCGAGGCCGAGCGGCAGCGGGCCGACGCCCGGTTCGCCGACGAGGCCGGGGTGTGGGAAGCCGCTCTGGACGAGGAGCGGCGCCGGGCGCTGCGCGAGCGCGCCCGCTCCTTCGACGGCGCCCTGGCCGCCGTCGAGGCGTCGCTGGCCGACCCGGAGCTGGCCGCGGCCGCAGAACTGCCCGTCCCGGACGCGGAGGAGCTGGCCGCCGCCGCGCGGACCGCGTCGGAGGCCGCCGACCGCGCGGTGGCCTGGCGGAGCATGTTGGAGGAGCGGGCGCGTCGGCTCGCCTCCCTGCGCGAAGAGCTCGGCCTGCGGTTGCGGGACTGCGAACCGGCGCTGCGCCGCTACGCGGTGGCCGAGGGGCTGCGCGGCCTGACCGCCGGGACCTCCTCCGACAACGCCGACAACGTGCGCCTGTCGGCGTACGTGCTGGCGGCCCGCCTGGAACAGGTGGTGGCCGCCGCCAACGACCGGCTGGTGACGATGTCGGACGGTCGGTACGAGCTGCGCTACACGGTGGACAAGGCCGCAGGGGACGGGCGCGCGCGTTCGGCCGGGGGCCTGGGCATGCGGGTGGTCGACGCCTGGACGGGAGTGGAGCGCGACCCGGCCACACTCTCGGGCGGGGAGACGTTCTTCAGCTCGCTGGCGCTGGCCCTGGGGCTGGGCGACGTGGCCAGCGCCGAGGCGGGCGGCGCCGACATCGACACGCTGTTCGTGGACGAGGGGTTCGGCACGCTGGACGAGGACACCCTGGAGGAGGTGCTGGACGTCCTGGACCGGCTGCGGGACGGCGGCCGGGCGGTGGGCGTGGTGAGCCACGTCGCCGACCTGCGGCAGAGGGTGTCCACCCGCCTGAGGGTGGTCAAGACGGCGGCGGGCTCGCGGGTGGAGCACACCGGCTGACCGCGCACGTCCACCCCGGATCCGGGCACTTCCGCTTCGGTGCGACAATGGCGAGCGTGAATTCGCTGGTCAACATCGCCGTGTTCGGAGTCGTGGGCGCCATCCTGATGGCGGCCCTGCTCGGTCTGCTCCTCGTCATCTCCGGGAGCTCGCGCGGGGCTTCGCCCCGGTCGCGGGCGGCGTTCGGGATCGCCTCCGTGGTGGTGCTGATCGCGCTGCCGACGCTGGCCGCGGCCAACACGCTGTCCGCCGGGGCCGGTTTCTGGGCGGCGTTCGCCGCGGCCGCCTGCGTCGCGGCCGTCCTGTGCGCGGTCAACGTGGTGATGCTGCCGGTGGTGGCCCGCCGCCAGTCGTCGGGGGGCGGCCAGGGCGCGCTGTCCTCGCTCCGGCCCTCCCTCCCGCTGCTGGCCGCGGCCCTGCTGATCTGCCTGGTCCTGGGGCTGGTGGGGGCCTCCGTGGCCGCCCTGGTCGTCTGACCCCGTACCTTCCGTCCGCGCCCCGTGCCCTCCGGTACGGGGCGCCCCGCTTCGCGGGTCCGCCCCTCAGGCCGGTCCCTCCTGCGCCCGGACCAGGGGGATCGCCTCGGCCAGGGCGTCGCGGTAGGGCGCCTGGGTGACCACGTAGCTGAACCCGTACCTCTCGCGGCGCTCCAGGATCGTGTCCGCGATCTCCTGCGGGGTGCCGATCAGCACGTAGGGGTTCTCCCGCAGCGGCTCCCCCTCGGGGACCACCCCGGGGCCCACCTGCTCCAGGATCCGGGCGGTGGCCGCCTCCACGTCGTCGGTGACCGCCACCATCTGGACGAGCACGCTCGACTCGTACCCGCGTCCGGCGGCCCGCTCCCGGACCAGTTCCACCCGCCGCAGGGTCTCGGCCGAGTCCGCCACGGAGAACTCCCCCAGTCTGCGGCGCCGCCGCTGCGTGAGCCCGCTGAAGCCCACGATGTCGGCCCGCTCGGCGGCCATGGCCAGGGTCGCGGGCCCGTGCCCGCCGATCAGCAGCGGCGGCCGGGGGCGCTGGACGGGCTGGGGTTCCTGGCCGCCCTCGGCCAGCCTCCGGTCGAGCTCGTCCAGGGCCGCGGCCAGGTTCGCGGTCCGCTCGGCGTGGGGCCGCCAGGGGATTCCCGCGTCGTCGAACTCCGACTTCATGTGGCCCGAGCCCAGTCCCAGTTCGAAGCGCCCGCCCGAGACCTGGTCGAGGGTGGCGGCCTCGCGCGCCAGGAGCGCCGGGTTCCAGAACTCGTTGTTGAGCACGTAGGTGCCCAGCCGCAGGCGGCTGGTGACCGCGGCCGCGGCGGCCAGCCGGACGAAGGGCGAGGCCATGCCCAGGTGGTCGGGGGCGAGCAGGACGTCGAAGCCCTGTGCCTCGACGGCGCGGCAGACGTCGGCCCAGTCCCCGGGCTCGTCCGCGAGCATGTTGGTTCCGAAGCGAAATCTCCTCATGAGACCGAGCCAACACCACCGTGCGCCCCGGCGCCAGGGCCCTTCGCCCACCGGAACGGGCCCGGGACGACGGCGGGGGCGCACCGGCCGGTGCGCCCCCGCGTGTCGGGTCAGCCGCCCTTGCTGGCGGCGGGATCGGGGTCGTCGTCCCCGGCCTCCGCCACCGGCGCGCTGCGCGTCCTCGGCTCCTCACCGGTGCGCGGCGGCGCCTCCGGGGACGCGGTGGCCGCGGCCGGGCCCCCGCCCCGCGAGCGGCGTTCGAGTTCGGCCAGGTAGGCGTTGTAGGCGTCCATGTCGGCGTCGTCGGAGCCGCCCCGGCGGCTGTGGCGCTCCCGGCGGCGCTCCTGCTTCTCGTCGTCGCGCGACCACTGCCGCACCAGCGCGATCATGACCAGCGCGGTGGGGATCTCGCCCAGCGCCCAGGCGACGCCGCCGCCCGCGTACTGGTCCGCGGCCTGGTCCTCCAGCCACGGGATGTCGAACTGGCCGTAGTAGTCCATCGCCAGCGGTTCGGACTGCATCATGATCGTGATGCCGAAGAAGGCGTGGAACCCCATCACCACCAGCAGCAGCAGGATGCGCAGCAGGAAGGGCACCTTCCTCGGCGCCGGATCCACGCCCACGATGATCCAGTAGAAGAGGAAGCCCACCAGCAGGAAGTGCACGCCCATGAGCAGGTGGCCCAGGTGGTCGTTCATCAGCGTGCCGAACAGCGGCGTGAAGTACAGCACGTAGGGGCTGAACACGAACAGCGGGGCCGCGATCGCCGGGTGCGTGACCGTCTTGGAGAAGCGGCTGTTGAGGAACAGGTTGAGCCACTCGCGCGGCCCCCGGTCCCCGCGCCGCGCGGCGGGCCTGAGCGCCCGCAGGGCCAGGGTGATCGGCGCGCCCAGCACCAGCAGGATGGGGGTGAGCATCGACAGCACCATGTGCTGGATCATGTGCGTAGAGAACAGCACCATGGAGTAGGTCGCGAACCCGGTGAGCTGCGTGACCACGATCGTCACCAGCCCCGCCGCGAAGGCCACCGTCCGCCCCACGGGCCAGGAGTCGCCCCGGCGCACCAGCCGGACCACGGCTCCCGCGTACAGACCGCCCGCGACGAGCACGATCATGATGAAGAACAGGTCGGGGCGCCACAGGGTGAGCAGGGTCTGGGCGCTCATGGGCGGCGGAACGGGGAAGCCGAGGATGGCGGCGGCCGGGTCCACGGTGCCCTCCAGCGGCGGGGGCGGCGCGGTGCGCCCCAGGCCGACGGACACGCCGATGACGGTGGCCATGACGAGCACCTCGGCCAGCGCCGCGCGCAGGAACAGCGGACGCCGGAACGCCTCCCCCGCCGGCCCCCGCGGGGCGTCCTCCAGGCGTTTGAAGACGAACTCGCGGTGCATGTAGCCGAACGCGCCCAGGACCCCGAACAGGATGATCTTGACCAGGATGATCAGGCCGTACTCGGTGGCGATCAGGTCCTCGATCGAGTACAGGCGGGCCAGCGCGCTGGCCGCGCCGCTGACGGCCACGCCGACGTAGGCCCACAGGGCCAGGCGGCTGAAGCGGTTGGCGGCCACCGACGGGTCCTGGGCGTCGCGCCGCAGCGCGTGGTAGGTCAGCGCGGCCACGCCGCCCACCCACACGCTGATGGAGATCACGTGCAGGGCCAGCCCGGTCACGGCCAGCTCGTGCGAGCCGGAGGAGGCCGAGTGGCCGGTCAGCGCGGGTGGCGTGGTGGCGGCCAGGGCGAGGACGAGCAGCCACAGGCCGCCGGTGGCGGTGGTGGCCGTGCGGCCGAACAGGGCGATGCCGGTCGTGAGCAGGACGACGAACATCAGCGCGATGCCACCCGAGACCGACCCGGCGTAGGCCGTGACCTCGTCGACGCTGATCTGGCCGACCTTGCGGGCCAGGAACTCCGCGGCCTGGAAGTACAGGGTGAACACGGCGGCGAGGGCCCAGACCAGACCCGCCCAGCTGGCCGCGCGCACGTAGGAGGTCGCCTGCGGGGAGAGCCTGCCCTTGTGGGAGGGCAGCAGGACGGCGGCGAGCAGCAGCAGGCCGATCGCCACGACCGCGGAGGCGTCCATGGTGACCTTGGCCAGCGGAAGGCCCCAGCGGACCGCCTCTCCGGCGTCGGGCAGCCCGGGGATGACCTCGGGGAAGGCGGCTCCGCCGAGGACCAGGGTCAGGCTCAGGCCGGCCAGGCACAGGGCGGCGGCCGCGGCGGCGAAGAGCGGCGCCCGCCCCGTGCCCGGGGCGTCGTCATGGTGTTCCTTGAGGGGGGACTTCTGGTTCTGTGCGGGAGGAGCCACGCGCCACTCCGTCGTCGGTCTCGTTACAACTGGCTGGTCAGCGCCCTTGGCCGTGTGACCGCCTCGCCGCTGTCCGGATCTTTCCGGCAGGGGCCGCGCACGGAGGAACACCTCGACCAAGGTTAGTCCGTCTACTACACAGTGTCGGACTTGGGCGTCCCCGTACACCCCCGCTGGCGGATCCGGGACGCCCGCGAAGCGCGTGGGAGAGCCGCCGGGGCGGTCAGGGGGTCGCCGGAAGTGATCCGCGCTGTCCCTAACCCCCTCGCCCTCCGACGGGGCGGCGGCGCAGGGGCCGGGATGTCGGATTCCCCCCGTGCGGCGGGGCTCTTCGCGATACGCTCGGATCCGGTCGAGACGACGGTTTCCCCGCCTTCGGCGTCCGGCCTCCCCTCCCGTGCCACGGTTCCCCGTGGTGCCTCTCAGCACATCCTCCAGCGAGCGCAGCGAAGGGGACGGCGGATGGCCGTGTACGACAGTGTGGTCAGGTCCACGCGCGTGGTCGCCCCCGAGGGGGTCCGGCCCGCCTCCGTCGGGGTGCGCGACGGTCGGATCGAGGCCGTGGGCGCCCACGGCGCGCACATGCCCGCCCACGAGACGACCGACCTCGGCGACGTGGCGCTGCTGCCCGGCGCGGTGGACGTCGGCACCGGCGTGCACGTGCCCGGTCAGGGCCTGGCCGAGTCCTACCGCCGGACGGGGACGGCCGCCCTGCGCGGCGGGGTGACCTGCGTGGTGGCCTCCCCCGCCCCGGCGCGGCCCGCCCTCACCTGCCCGGACGCCCTCGGGGCGCACCAGCGCGCGGCGTCCCTGTCCCCCGTTCCGGTGCTGTTCCTGGGCGGGGTGTCCCCGGGCACCGGCCCGCTGGACCTGGCCGACCTCCAGTCCGCGGGGGCGGTGGCCTTCCACTGCTCGCTGTCGGACGGGGGCGCCCCGGACGTCGCGGCGCTGAACGACGCCCAGCTGCGCAAGGCGATGGCCGAACTCGCGGCGCTGGACAGCGTGCTGCTGGTGCACGCCGAGGACGCGGCCGAGCTGGGGACCCCGCCGCTGACCGCGGAGCACCGGCCGCCCCGGGCGGAGCGGCGCGGGCTGGAGCGGGTGATCGCGGCGGCCCGCGCGGTGGGGACGCGCACGCACGTGGGGTCGTTCACGGCGGCCGAGTGCGCGGCGCTGCTGGCGGCGGCGGGGGCTGTGGGGGTGGCGCTGACGGCGCACACCTGCCCGCACTACCTGTGCCTGCCCTCGGAGTCGCTGGCGCCGGAGTCACCCGCGCACGCCTGTCGGCCGCCGCTGCGCTCGGACGCCAACCGCAAGGCGCTGTGGAGCGCGCTGCTGGCGCGGGACTCGGCGATCACCACCGTGGGGTCGGGGCACCTGCCCGCACACGGCCTGTACACGCTGGAGTGGAGCCTGTCGGCGCTGTGGACGGCGGCGCACCGGCGCGGCCGGGGGCTGGCCGACCTCGCGCGGTGGACAGCGCGGGCCCCGGCGGAACTGCTGGGGCTGGTGGGCAAGGGGCGGATCGCGTCGGGGTTCGACGCCGACCTGGTCGCCTTCGACCCCGGCGCGCGAGTGGCGGTCCCCCCGGCGGACCCGAGCCCCTACGCGGGCCGGGAGCTGACCGGCCGGGTGGAGCGGGTGTGGATCTCGGGCCGCCCGGCGGACGGCGTCCGTTGGGGCGGCGCCCGGACTGACGGCAACCCGTGGGACAGCGCCCGGTGAAGCGGCGCCCGGAGCGGCAGTGCCCGGCGGGGCGGCGCCCGGTGGAACAGCGCCCGAACCGGCAGCGCCCGAACTGACCCTGCCCGGAGCGGCGGCTTTCGGGGCGGTGGACTCTCGGGGGATTGAGCCCGCGCACCACGGGCAGGTACCCGTGTCCCAGGCCACACATCGGTCTTACACCCTGTCAACAAGATCGTCGACAGCGATGCATGTTGGCGATGGCGCCAGGGCACCCCCGCAGTTCACAGTGGGGGTATCAACGGCGATATCCGTAGGAGGAACCGTGCGCATCGGCGTGCCCCGCGAGATCAAGAACCACGAGTACCGGGTGGCCATCACCCCCGCCGGGGTCCACGAACTGGTCCGCCGCGGCCACGAGGTGGTCGTCGAGCGCGACGCGGGCCTCGGTTCCTCCATCTCCAACACCGAGTACGAGGCGGCGGGCGCGCGCATCCTGGACTCCCCCGACGAGGTGTGGGCCGCGGGTGAGCTGGTCCTGAAGGTCAAGGAGCCGGTCCCGGCCGAGTACCACCGCATGCGGGAGGGGCAGACCCTCTTCACCTACCTGCACCTGGCCGCCTCGCGCGAGTGCACCGACGCCCTGCTGGAGCGGCGGGTGACCGGCATCGCCTACGAGACCGTGCAGCTGCCGGACGGTTCCCTGCCGCTGCTGGCCCCGATGTCGGAGGTCGCGGGCCGCCTGGCCCCGCAGATGGGGGCGGTGACCCTCCAGCGGCCCAACGGCGGGCGCGGCGTGCTGATGGGCGGGGTGCCGGGCGTGCGCCCGGCGCGCGTGACCGTGATCGGCGCGGGCGTCTCCGGCCTGAACGCGACGCAGATCGCGGTGGGCATGGGCGCCGAGGTGACCGTGCTGGACCTGAACGTGAACAAGCTGCGGCACATGGACTCCCTCTACCAGGGCCGGGTCAAGACGGTGGTGTCCAACGCCTTCGAACTGGAGCTGTCGGTGCTGGAGTCGGACATGGTGATCGGCGCGGTGCTGGTGCCGGGGGCCAAGGCGCCCAAGCTGGTGTCCAACGAGCTGGTGTCGCGGATGCGTCCGGGCGCGGTGCTGGTGGACATCGCGATCGACCAGGGCGGATGCTTCGAGGACTCGCGCCCCACCACGCACGCCGACCCCACCTTCCACGTGCACGACACGGTGTTCTACTGCGTGGCGAACATGCCGGGCGCGGTGCCCAACACCTCCACGCACGCCCTGACCAAGGACACCCTGCGGTACACGGTGGCGCTGGCGGAGAAGGGCTGGCGGCGCGCCATGAACGAGGACGAGGCGCTGGCCGGGGGCCTGAACACCTTCGACGGCGACGTGGTCTCCGCCCCGGTCGCCGAGGCTCACGGGGTCAAGCACCGTCCGCTGGACGAGGTGTTGAATCACGAATAGTCGGCGGCGGAGCCGTCGCACGACACGCCAATCCCCAGCCGCGTCCCGTGCGGAGTCGTTCGACCCGGTCGTGCCTGGAGTGCTCATGCGGTCTCGGCCTGAAGGGCGGGGCCGAGGAGGAGTCCACCGTCGATGACGTACTCCGACCCCGTGATGAACGACGCCTCTGATGAGGTGAGGAACAGGAGAAGACGACTGACGTCGGTCGGCTCCCCGAGCCGGGGGATGGCGAACGGCTCGGGTGAGTAGAAGTCCGCGATCGCCGCGACTGCGCCAGCTGCTGGTTCGTGGATGAAGGGGGTCGAGATCACGCCGGGGAGGATGGTGTTCACCCGGATGTGGTCACGGCCGAGCTCGAGTGCCGCCGTTTGGGTGAGGCCTCGCACGGCCCACTTGCCGGCGACGTACGGCGCGTAGTGGGCCGTGCCGCCCAGGCCCATGGTCGAGGCGATGTTGACGATGGCTCCCCCTGCTGCGCGGCGCAGAGCGGGGGCTGCGACCTTGATGCCGAGGAAGGTCCCGGTGAGGTTGGTGTCGAGGATGCGCGACCACGTGGCCTGCTCCGTGTTCTCGATCGTTGCAGGCGGGTTCTGCACGCCCGCGTTGTTGACGAGCACGTTCAGGGCGCCGAAGGCGCTCTCGGCGGTCAGCACAGCGGCGGACCACGAGCTCTCGTCGGTAACGTCAAGGCGGGCGAAGCGAGCGCGGGTCCCGAGCTCGTCGGCGAGAGCGGTCCCGCGTTCCGCGTCGATGCCGCCGATCACCACGTTCGCTCCCTCCGCGTGGAAGGCGCGCACGTGGCTCGAGCCCTGGCCGCCGGTCCCACCGGTCACGAGCACGGTCTGGTTGTCGAAGCGGGGCATCAGATGTTCCTTCGGTACGTGGGTGCATGGCCGGGGTCATCAGTGGTGAACGGCGGCCGGTGGTGAGCCGGGCGACTCACCATCCCCTCGACACTAGGGCGGCGGCAGTGGCGAGTCAAGCCACTCACCTCGTATGCTTGGCCCATGAACAGGATCGTGACGACGTATCACCAGCGCGTCGCCCAGGAGAAGCGCGCGCTGATCGTGACGGCCGCGACCGCGCTGTTTCTCGAGTTGGGCTATGACCGAACGTCACTGGCGCGGATCGCGGAGTGCGCGGGCGTTTCGCGGGCCACCTTGTTCAAGCAGTTTCCGAGCAAAGCCGCCCTGTTCGACGCCATCGTGACCGAGTCCTGGTCGACCGCCGACGAGGAGGATCCTCCGCCAGCGGGCAACCTCGTCGACGGGCTCAGCATCATCGGTCGCCGTTACGCCGAGCTGTTGGGCCGTGCCCAGATGACCGACCTGTTCAGGATCGTCATCGCCGAGCTGCCGCGGTTCCCTGAGCTGGCCCACGCGCAGTTCTCGCACGGGAAGATGCCCTACTTCGAGTCCGTACGCAGCTACCTCTTGGCTGAGCACGAGGCGGGAACGGTGCGGGTCGAGGACGTGGACCTCGCAACCACCCAGTTCCTGGGCATGATCTCCAACTACGTCTTCTGGCCGACACTCCTGGTGCCGGGCTGGGAGGTGAGCGCCGAACGCGTCGCTCAGGTAGTCGACGAGGCCGTCCGCACCATCGCCGCCCGGTACGCCGCGACTGGACCAGGGGCGTCCACCAACGACTGAGTCCCGCCACCACCAAAGAGCTGATGCCCAAGCAATCGAGGCCGTCGGCACCAAGGGCGTTCGCGGGGCGTCCCGGGGCGGACACCGAAGGAGCCGGGGCGGACACCGAAGGAGGGAGTGTCGATGTGTTGACCCACCTCGATCAGCCAGGCATCAGCACGGCCCGACAAGAGGTCTCAGCAGCGGGCCCAAACGCACAAGGGCTGGGCTCTCGGGGTGGAAACTCCCAACGACAGCAAGAGGGGCGGCCCAAGACCCGCGAGCCAGGCCCGCAGCCACACCCTCATCTGTGAAGAGCCAGAAAACGTCGGCCCCGGCAGTACATGAGCACGGACAGCACGTCGCCCGGGCGGGGACGGAGCCCGTCCTCGGTCCGCGCCGCCCGGCCGAACGGGTGGCGCGGACCGCACCGTTCGGGGTGGTCGCGCAGGTCGGCCGGGGGTACGGTCGAGGGGAAAGCCCGCGCGTCCGGCTCTGCGGCCGGACGCGGGAGGACGAGCACCGAGGTGGGACAGCGTGGCACACACCGGCTCGGCGACCGCGACCCGGATCGTCGAACTCGAGCTGATCCGGCTGCGGCCCCCGGCCGGCGGCCGCGGCTCCGGCACCGACGGCCCCGTCCTGGTCCGGGTGGCCGACGGTGACGGCGTGAGCGGCTGGGGCGAGCTGTCCGAGGCCAGCGGAGCCCAGTGGGACGCCCTGACCCGCGCCTTCGCCCCCGCCCTGCTCAGCCACTCCTGGCGGCGTCCGACCGAGGCGGGCGAGGCCTGGGCCGACCTGCCCTGGGACCCGGCCGTGGCCGGTGCCCTGGACACCGCCTGCTGGGACCTGTGGAGCCGCCAGCGCGACACCCCGCTCTCTCACGCCCTGGGCGGCGAGCGCACCGCGCTCACCGCGGGGGTGACGCTGCCCCGCCAGGTGGCCGTGGAGTCGGTGGTCACGGAGGTGAACCGCCAGGTGGGTTCGGGTTTCCGGCGGATCCGGCTGGAGATCGCCCCGGGCTGGGACGCCGACGTGGTGCGCGCGGTGCAGTCGAGTTTCCCGTTCCTGGTCCTCCAGGCGGACGCGGGCTGCCGCTACACCGAGTCCCCCGCCGACCTGGACGCGCTGCGCGTCCTGGACGGGTTCGGCCTGCTGGCGGTCGAGGACCCCTTCGCCCCGGGCGATCTCGCGGCGCACGCCCGGCTGGCCGCCGAGCTGCGCACGCCGGTGGCGCTGGGCCGGTCGCTGGAGTCGGTGGACGACCTCACCGAGGCGATCCGGGCCGAGGCGGGCGGCGCGGTGAACGTGGACCCGGCCCGTCTGGGCGGCCTCACGGCAGCCCGCCGCGCGGTGGACCGCGCCGCGGACGCGGGCTGGCGGGTGTGGTGCGGTTCGTCGGCGGTGACGGGGGTCGGCCGCGCCGCGACGGTCGCGCTGGCCTCGCTGTCGGGGGCCTCGCTTCCGGTGGAGATGCCCGGAGCCGGGAACCGCGGCCGCGACCTGGTGATCCCGCCCGTACGCGCGCACGACGGGGTGGTGCCGGTCCCGCTGACCGAGAGCGGTCTGGGGCACACGGTGGACCGCGCAGCGGTGGCCGAGCGCACCGACCGGGCCCTGGTCGTGGACGCCGACGGCCCGCGCGAGGCCCGCGTGGAGCGCGGTCGCGTCAACGGCGCCCGACGACGGCGCTGACCCGCGCGGCTCCAGCCACCGCAGCCACCGCAGCCACCGCAGCCACCGCAGCCACCGCAGCCACCGCAGCCACCGCAGCCACCGCAGCCACCGCAGCCACCGCAGCCACCGCAGCCGAACCCCGCCGCGCCCGGCCGGGTTCCCTCCTCCCCTAACCGAACAGTGTTAGGTAGAGTTGCGGCACCGTCCGGCCCCCGTTTCCGGACCCGACGACCGTGGAGGCGCGGTGCGCGTATTCGCCGACATCCAAGAGGTGCTCGCATCCCAGGGCGAGCACCTGGGCCACACCGACTGGGTGACCATCGACCAGGACCGGATCTCCCTGTTCGCCGACGCGACGCAGGATCACCAGTGGATCCACACCGACCCGGAGAGGGCGGCCGCGGGCCCCTTCGGGGGCACCATCGCGCACGGGTTCCTCACCCTGTCGATGCTGGCCCACTTCTCCCAGTCGGTGATCTCGCTGACGAGGAAGCCGAGCATGTCCATCAACTACGGGCTCAACAAGGTGCGCTTCCTCCAGCCGGTCGTGTCCGGCTCGCGCATCCGCGACGGCGTCGAGCTCAGCTCGGTCCGGGAGACCCCCAAGGGCTACCTGGTCACCACGACCCACACCGTGGAGATCGAGGGCCAGGAGCGGCCCGCCCTGGTGGCCGAGTCGCTCGGCCTCTGGGTGCCCTGAGGCCCCGTTCCCGGGGCGCGCGCCTCCCCGGAGCGGCCCCGGAGCACGAGCGCGGCCCCGGCCGGGCGATCTTCCCGCCGACCGGGGCCGCGTGTTCAGCGCGCCAGCTTGCGCAGCGCCCTGCGGGTGAGCCCGGGGGTGAACCAGCGCAGCTTGCGCTCGGCCCGCTTGGCGCGTGCCCGCATCCTGTCCGCGTCGACGAGCGCGCGTTCGAGCTTGCGCTTGAGCGCCTCGACGTCCTCGGTCCCGGCCTCCTCGCCCGCGTCCGCGATGACGAGGTCCGTTCCCGGCATCCAGTGGGTGCCGCAGACCTCCTCCACCCCACGGTCCAGCTCCTCGGGGGTCGCCTCGGGCCACAGGTGGCGGGCCCTGGCGTAGGCGGAGACCCGCTCCATGCGCAGAACGCCGTCGCCCCGTGTGGCACCGGGCACGGGCGAGCACAGCAGTCCCGCCTTGCTCTTGTTGGCCGCGTCGACCAGGTCGGTGACCGCGCTGGCGCGCAGCGCCGCCCCGGCGGGCACCCGCAGCTGGAAGGGCACACGCGCGTCGTGCGCGGGCGCGGCCCCGACCAGGCGCACACGGGCGTCCCCGCGGAAGGTCTCCCGCACCAGCCGCAGGTCGAGCCGCTCCTCGTCCAGCGGGGAGCGCCGCCCCTCGTCCAGCTCGTCCCAGGGACCGACCAGCCACAACCGGATGTCGGGGGTGGTACCGGACAGCAACGCGGATGCGGTGGTGTCCACGTCCTCCAGGGTGGCGCCGCCCACGTCCATCACCACGTCGACCATCGGTACCTCCCACACCCGTTCGGGGCGCTTGCGGCGCAGGTGGAAGTCGGGCACCCGGTTGGACACGAACGGGGAACGGTAGCGGGTTCCCGCGTCGCGGCGGGTCTGCATCTGGGAGCGCCCCAGGTGCCAGCTGCTGGTGTCCAGGTCGGGCACGAACAGGGCGCCCTGCTGGGAGACCCGGTAGGCGAACTCGGTGTCGCCGCCCAGGACCAGCTCCCCGTCCAGGCCGCCCGCGGCGTCGAACAGGGTGCGGTGCAGGGAGCCGGTGGCACCGATGAACACCTTGTAGGCCAGGCGCCCGGCGTTGCGCAGCCGGTCGTTCTGGTTGATCTGGCGTTCCACCCAGTGCGGGTCGGCGGTCTCGCGGTCGAACAGCTCGGCGGCGCGCCCCTCGCGCACCTCGGCGGCCACGTACTCGGGGGTCATCGCGGCGGGGTCGAAGTCCACGAACAGCTTGTGGCCCAGCGCGACCCCGTAGTCGACCAGGTGGTGCCAGCGCATCTGCGACTCGACGTGGTCGCGGTAGACCAGCATGTCCGCGTCCAGGCGCAGGACCACCTGGCCGGAGGAGACGGCCACTCCGCTGTTGACGGCGTGCGCCGAGCCCCAGCCGCCGGGGGCCGAGGTGATCAGCCGGGTGTTCTCCGGGCGCACCGGCGGCAGGGTGAGCGGCTCGGGAGAGCCGTCGTCGACCACGATCACCTCCATCAGGTGCGCGGGGTAGCTCTGCGCGGACAGCGATGCGAGGACGAGCGCGAGCTTGTCCGGGTGCCCGTGAGCCGGGATGACCACCGACACCGACAGGGTCGGGGTCCACGCGCCGACCGCGGGCGGCTGGAGCACCGCGTGGTCGTTGCGCCGCGCACGGGGCTGGTCGCTGTAGTCGATCCGCGCCCGGGGCAGGACGGGTGCGGGCGCGTGGTCGCCGGAGACCGGTTCCGGAGTCGTGTCAAGCGTGGTCAACGGATCTCCCCCGTGTACTCGGTGGCGGGCTGGCCCAGGGGCGAGGGTTCGCCCTCCAGGAGGGCGCTGGGGCGCCAGCCGAGCCACTGTCTGGTGTAGTTGTGCAGGAAGTAGCCCATGTCCTCGGACCAGGTGTGGCCGCCACCGGTGCGGCGCAACACGTAGCCCAGGCCCTGGGCTCGGTAGATGCGGCCGCCGCCCCGGTTGACGGCGAGAAGCAGCTGGGTGTCGATGGCGCGGGGCAGCGGCCGGAAGCCGCCGCTCTCCTCCATCACCACGCGGTCGGTGAGGATGGTGCCCCCGGCGATGAAGCGGGTGGTGGTCTCCGACTCGCGGCTGCGCCACACGGTCAGGCCCACCTCCTGGAGGTAGACGAAGTCCTGGCCGGTGCCGACGAGCTCCGCGCCGGAGTAGGTGCGGGCCAGCACCATGTCGGACAGGTGGTCGGGGCCGTACCAGTCGTCGTCGTCCCACTTGGCGATCAGGTCGCCCGAGGCCCGGTTGACGGAGTCGTTGAGCACCGAGCCGAAGATCTGGCCCGCGTCGGCCTCGTGGACGACCAGGTGCAGCCCCCTGGCGGTGAACTCGGCGACGGCCGACGCCACCTCGGGCAGGGAGGCCGCGAAGCCGTGCAGGGTGAGCACCACCTCCAGGTCCACCCCGCGCTGCCGGGCGATCTGGGCGAGCGCGAACCCGACCATCTCGGGGCGACGCGTACACAGGATGACCGACACCCGGGGCTCGCGGGGCAGGGGGATCCCGGCCTCGGCCCCCAGGGCCCGCCAGCGGGAGCGCTGGCCGTGGTCGCGCAGGGCGGCACGGCGCAGGCGGATGCTGTGCTCCTCGCGGCTGAGCCGGTCGGAGAGGTCCGCCTCGGCGGCCGCGGTGAGCAGACCGGTGAGGGAGGAACCGAGTCCGGCCGCCCAGGAGGGCACCGGACCGCTGAGCAGAGGCACTCCCCCCGCGGCAAGGGAGGCGACGGCGCGCACCGCGGCGCTGGGCCCGGTGTGTCCGGACCAGTCCACCCGGACGCCGCGCAGGTGGCGCAGGCGTGCCAGGTCGACGTCGGTGACGGTGCCGTCGGCGGCGACGGTGACCAGGTCCTTGTTGCCCGCGCGGACCACCGCGCGGTCGCCGTGGACGGTCAGATCGCCCAGGGGCCCCTTCTCGGACTTGTCGAAGCCGATGGGGTTGACGGTGAGCTCGTCCAGGGGGGCGACCACGTGCACGGCGTCGGGTACCGCCTCGCGTACCCGGGCGGGTCCGTCCGGTCCGGCGATCCGGGCCCAGGAGTCGGCGCCGGTGGTGGAGCGGTCCAGGACGGGGACGACAGGGTCGGTCCACTCGGGCCGCTCGGCGCTCCCGGACACGCGCAGCGCCATGTCGCCGAACGGGGTCACCCGGCGCAGCGGGACGGGCCCCTCCGCGACCACGCCTTGGGCGCCGGTGTCGCCGGGCCGCCACAGGGCGGCCTCGGGCCCGTTGAGGACCGCCATCGGGGCGATCGCGGGGGCCCTGCGGCGGCCGCGGGCGCCGTGCACGACGGCGTCCACGGCCTGAGCGGTGTCCACCCCGTTGGGGAAGAACAGCTCGCACAGCCAGCCGCTCTTGTCCACGCGGCGCACCCGCACCTCCTGAAGGTCGCGCCACTGGCCCATGCCCGGGGAGGCCGGGAGCGGGGGCTCCTGGTGGCCGGGGGTGGCGGCCAGCGCGACAAGGACGTGCACGGCCCGGGGCAGGTGCGTGGAGACGGTGAGGGCGCGGTTCAGGTCGGTGGGCGTGGCGGCCAGGACCGCGACGAGCCCGACCTCCGGCTCACCGTTGCGGATCTCGGCGCCGGGGACCTCCACGGCCTGCCCCAGGGGATGGGCGTCCAGGTCCAGGAGGAGGTCGGCGGGGCGTAACGGCAGCCCGGCCAGGACGGAGCGGGTGTCGGCTCCCGCGTGGCACAGCAGGGCGGCCTCGCTGCCACGGGCGCGCAGTGCGTGCCGCAAGGCGGTGGTGATCATCGGGTGACCTCGGGTGTGTCGGGTCGGACTCGGGCCCGTCGGGTGGTGCGTGCGGAAAGGTGTGGTGGGGTCAGATCCCCTTGCGGCTGAAGACGTGGGCACCCTTCTCCGCGGCCTCCTCCGTCCGCTGGAGTTCGGGGTACTCGGTGAGCCAGCGGTCGCCGATGGCGCGCTCGTCCACGCGCGCGGCGTCGTCCAGGACGATGACGGCGTCCTCGGTGCAGCGCGGCAGCAGGACGGGCAGGGCCGGGTAGCGGGCCTGGAGGCCGGTGGCCTTGGGCGGGCCGTCGACGAACAGAAGACCGATGCCCTCCAGGTCGGCGAAGACCGAGGTGTCGTACCAGCGGTCCGCGGTGGACAGTTCCTTGCCCTTGACGGTGACCGTCGTGTTCGCGGTCTCGACCAGCGGGGCGTGCCGGACCTCGACGATGTCGTCGAGCCCGTGCGCTGCCACCAGTTCGCGGCTGAGCTCGGCGTAGCGGGCGTCGTGCTCGACGGCGACGAGCCTGCCGGTGCCCGCGCGGCGCAGGGCGTAGCCGATCCAGACGCTGGAGGCGCCGCTGCCGCACTCCACGACCAGTCCGGGGCGCAGCCGGTCGATCTGGCGGACCAGGATCCGGAGCACGTCGGGGGAGGCGGCCCAGCCGCGCAGGGGCGGCATGAACGCGGCGGTGCCGAGGTGCTCGCGCAGCTCGGTCCAGGCGACCTGCTGCTCGTAGTCGTCGCGGCCCTGCACGGAGACCGCGCTCTTGAGGTCGCGGCTCACCTTGGGCAGCGCGTGGTCCTGGAGGTGGGCGACGCGCTCACGGACGCCGTCCAGGGCACGGGTGGTCTCCAGGCGTTCGCGGCCCAGCGCCTCGGTGACGCGGCGGCTGTGGGTGTCCATCGAGGTGGCCACGCTCCTGGAGAGGGCGCCCACCCTGCGGTACAGGAGCAGCGTGCCCAGCCCGAGCACGCCCACGGCACCGGCGAGCAGGCCGAGGAAGGTGAGGGCGAGCACGTCCGTCCAGCCGATCAGGCCCGCGACCCCCAGGGCGGTTGGTACGCAGAGCACGGCGGCGCCGACCACCGCGCCGGTGACCAGGAGTGGACGGAGACGGCTGCGAAGCGACCGCATGGGCGGATACCTCCACGGGAGTTTCGACACGGTTCCGCCGGGCGCGGGCCGCGGGGGGACGAGAGGGGAAGGACTGGTTTCCCGGCGCTGAACTGCCGCTTCGCCCGGTGCTTCGGGAACGGCGGCAATCCGCTCAGACGCTTTCGACCTTAGCCCTTCGAGGAAATAACGGACGCCCCCGAAGGGGAATCGAAACCTGGATTACACGCAATTCGCCTTCCGTTCACCCGGGCATCACGCGCTTCTCATTTCCGCGCATCCGGGGTTTTCCCGGGGCGTCGGGGAGCCCGCTCCCACCACCCGCTGGCCTCCCGCAGGGCCCCCTCAACGACCGGTGCGGGAGTGGGCGCGGGCGGCCGCGTGGCGGCCTCGGGCACGACGGCGAATTCTTCCTCCCCCACCTGCGAATTCGGTGCGGTGGCAACGGACACCGGTTGACGCTTTCCGTGGGATCCCCGCCCCCGCGTCCGCACTCGCGGGGATTTCACCGCGAAAGCGAGGATTGGGAGCGACCGTGCCGGGCAGTGCGGGAGGAGGCGGTGGTGGGACCGGTCGCGAGGACCGTCCGCCGGGGACCGCTCCCCCGACGGGTCGCGGCGGCCGCGAGCACGGGGCGCCCCGCTCCGGAGCGGGGCCCGCGGCCCCGGTTTATTCCCGTGTCGGAGTGTAAAGAGCCTGACATCGGGTGAGCCGCCGCCCGACTGATAGCTTGCTGCCTAGGCGATCCCATCGCTGGTGAACACGACGAACCGCGTCATTGGAAAGGTGCGTCAGAGATGTCTGCGCCGTACTCGCTTCCCGAACTGCCCTACGACTACGCGGCCCTGGAGCCGTGGATCTCCGGTCAGATCATGGAGCTGCACCACGACAAGCACCACGCGACCTACGTCGCCGGTGCCAACACGGCTCTGGAGAAGATGGCGGAGGCCCGGGAGACCGGCGACTTCGGCACCATCCCGATGCTGGAGAAGAACCTGGCCTTCAACCTGGGCGGCCACGTCAACCACTCCATCTTCTGGAAGAACCTGTCCCCCGAGGGCGGTGACAAGCCCGAGGGCGAGCTGGGCGCGGCCATCGACGACCAGTTCGGTTCCTTCGACGCCTTCCGCTCGCACTTCACCGCCGTGGCCACCACCATCCAGGGCTCGGGCTGGGCGATCCTGGCCTGGGACGCGCTGGGTCAGCGCCTGGTCATCGAGCAGCTCTACGACCAGCAGGGCAACACCGCCCTCAGCTCCGTTCCGCTGCTGATGCTGGACATGTGGGAGCACGCCTTCTACCTCCAGTACAAGAACGTGAAGGCCGAGTACGCCAAGGCGTTCTGGAACGTGGTCAACTGGGCCGACGTCCAGGAGCGCTTCAGCAACGCCCGCGGGGTCAAGATCGGCTAGCCCCGGTCCCCCGTCCGGCTCGTCGCCGGACACGGCGCAGGGCGGCACCACCCACCGGTGATGCCGCCCTCGCGCGTGTACGGGGTTCCCGCGTGCGCGGGATCCGCGTGGCCGGGGTCCCCGCCTTGAACTGGCCCCCAGGGTCTGAACACGGAAAGCGATGTGCCAGCCCAACGCGTCCTTGACCAACCGAGCCCCAGTGATCCGGTTCTGCTCGTCGGCGCGCCCGTCCCCGCAGTTGCGCCACGCCCGGAAAATACGTCTTCAACACCGCCTGGGCGGCTTGAGCAGGCAGGACAGCCAGGAAGTCGATGTCTTTTCCGAGCCTGTGTGATAGCCGCGTCGGCGTCCCTGAGGTCCACCCGCCGGTTCTCACCGATCATGGTCCACCACTCGTGCAGGGCGTCCCACAGGGCGCGGGCGCGCCGACCCGCCAGACCCCGCCGAGGCGGGGCGCCAGGGAGCGGCGGGCCACGTCCGCGAACGCGCGCGGGTCCAACGCCGCACTGCCCCGCGGCACGACGCCCGCCAGGGGACCCGCCCCCATGGCGGGCAGGTCGGTGAGGTTGCAGCGCATGGCCAGGTCCGGGCGGTCCGGCCAGGACCCCACCACCACCCCGGCCGGGGACAGACCGCGGGTGCGCAGCGCCTCGGCGGTCAGCGCGGTGGCGTTCAGGGTGCCCAGGTCGGGTCGGGCCACCACCAGGACCGGCGCGGACAGCAGCACGGCGATGTCGGCCAGGGTCTGCCCCTCGGCGTTGAGCCGCACCAGCAGGCCGCCGGCGCCCTCGACCAGCACCAGGTCGTGCGCGCCCGCCAGACGCCACACGGACTCGGCCACCGCCTCGGCCCGCACGGGTTCGGCCCCGCAGCGGGCGGCGGCCGTGGCGGGGGCCAGCGGCTCGGGGTAGCGGACCAGTTCCGCCGTCGTCACACCCGGGACGAGCCCGGCCACGGTGTCGGCGTCACCGGGTTCGCCGGGCCCCACCCCGGTCTGGGCGGGTTTGAGCACGGCCACCCGCCGCCCCGCCGCGACCGCCAGCGCGGCCACCGCCGCGGTGACCACCGTCTTGCCGACCCCGGTGCAGGTCCCCGTCACCACCAGGACGCTCATCGGCGCTCCTCCAGGCAGGCCCGCACCGCGGCGGCCATCCCGTCGGCGACGGCGGCCACCTCCTCCGAGGTGCACACGTAGGGCGGCATCGCGTACACGTGCTCGCGGAAGGGCCGCAGCCACACCCCCGCCTCCACCGCCGCCCGCGTGGCCTCGGCCATGCGCACCGGCGCGTCCAGCTCCACCACCCCGATCGCGCCGAGCACCCGCACCCCGCGCACGCCCGGCAGCCCTTCGAGCGGGGCCAGGCCCTCGCGCAGGCCGGTCCCGATCCGCGCCACGTCGCCCCTCCAGTCGCCGCCGGTCAGCAGGTCCACCGAGGCCAGCGCGGTCGCGCAGGCCAGCGGATTGCCCATGAACGTGGGCCCGTGGGCGAGTACCGGCACCTCGCCCTCGGCGATGCCCCGGGCCACCCGTGCGGTGCACAGCGTCGCGGCGAGGGTCAGGTAGCCGCCGGTCAGCGCCTTGCCCAGGCACATGACGTCGGGGGCGACCCCGGCGTGGTCGGTGGCGAAGAGCTCACCGGTGCGGCCGAAGCCGGTGGCGATCTCGTCGAAGACCAGCAGCAACCCGTACTCGTCAGCGATCCGCCGCAGCTCCCGCAGGTAGCCCGGGTGGTGGAAGCGCATGCCGCCCGCGCCCTGCACCACGGGTTCGACGATGACGGCGGCCAGCTCGTCGGCGTGCTCGGCCGCCAGGCGCTCGAAGGCGGCCACGTAGCCGGGGTCGGGTTCGGCGCCGAACCCTGAGGGCGGCGCGGGCGCGTGCACCTGGGCGGGCAGCACGTCGCCCCACAGGGAGTGCATGCCACCGTCCGGGTCGCACACGCTCATCGCGTGGAAGGTGTCGCCGTGGTAGCCGCCCCGCCAGGTGAGGAAGCGGCGCCGCCCGGGGCGGCCGGTGGAGCGGTGGTACTGCATGCACATCTTCATGGCGACCTCCACCGCCACCGAGCCGGAGTCGGCGAGGAAGACGTGCTCCAGCGGTTCCGGGGTGATCGCCACCAGGGCCTCGGCCAGGTCCGCGGCGGGCCCGTGGGTGAGCCCGCCGAACATGACGTGGCTGAACGCGTCGGCCTGACGCCGCACCGCGTCGTCGAGCACCGGGTGGCGGTAGCCGTGGACCGCCGACCACCAGGACGACATCGCGTCCACCACGCGGTGCTCGCCCTCCTCCGACCACAGGGTCAGTGTCGCCCCCTCGGCCCCGGTGACCACGTACGGCCGCTCCGCGGCGGGGACGGTGGTGTAGGGGTGCCACAGGTGGGCGGCGTCCGCGGCGCGGATCCGGGCGGACCGGTCCGCGGGCGTCCGGTGTCCGGCTGCTGTGGGAGGCGTGGGGGTCATGGGGCTCCATTGTTCACCCCGCGCTCGTGCGCGCCCCCGTGCGGTCCCACCAGGAATCCGGACGGATCTTTGTGGGCTTCGGCGAATGACGCGCGGGTGCGCCGGACGGCAGAGTCGTAGACGCCTCCCTGGCACGAAGGACCGGACCGCCCCAGCGGGATTGGCCGCCGCTGGGTCGGTCCCTGCCGGGGACGCACCCTCTTTCCGGCCCGAACGCGCGGCGGCGGCAGCCGTCCGGGCCGGGCGCCCCGCGTCGCGCCCGCCTCGTCGGCGCGTCAGGCGTTCGCGGCCGACCCCTGCGCGCCGCCCGCCGCCTCCCCCGTCCGCCGCGACCCGACCGGAGTGCGCCCGACCACGACCGCGCCCACGACCCAGGAGGCCGTCCCGCGTATGCCGAGCACCGCCGCCACCGCACCGCCCACCCGCCGCCCGTGGCCCCTGCGCGCCACGGCTCGTGCGCGCTCCGCGCGTGCGCTGCCCCCGGGACACCCCTTCGCGTGGTTGGACGGCGCCGCCCGTAGGCGCGCGGAGGCCGGGCTGACGCGGTACGCCACGCCCCGGCCCGCGGTCGACGGCCTGCTGGACCTGGCGGGCAACGACTACCTCGGACTGCTGCGCCACCCGGACGTGGTGGCCGCGGCCGGGGACGCCGCCCGCGTGTGGGGCGCGGGCGCGGGCGGATCGCGGCTGGTCACCGGGGACACCGACCTGCACCGGGAGCTGGAACGCGAACTCGCCGACTTCCACGGCACGGAGTCCGCGCTGGTGTTCTCGTCCGGGTACGCGGCGAACCTGGCGATGGTCACCGCGCTGGCCGCTCCCGACGGCGGCGCCCCTCCCCTGCTGGTGTGCGACCGCCACAACCACGCCTCCCTCATCGACGCGACCCGCCTGGCCCGGGCCTCGGGGGCGCGCGTGGCGCTCTACGACCACGCCGACGCCGACCGGGCCGCCGAGGCGCTCGCGACCGCGGAGGGGCGGGCTTTGCTGCTGAGCGACACCGTGTTCTCGGTGGACGGCGACCTCACCGACGCGGCCGCCCTGGCGCGCGCGGCCCGCGGGCACGGAGCCGCCCTGCTGCTGGACGACGCGCACGGCCTGGGCGTGGTGGGGCCCGGCGGGAGCGGGACGGCGACCGCCGCCGGACTGCGCGGCGCGGACGACGTCGCGGTGTCGGTGACCCTGTCCAAGTCGCTGGGCTCCCAGGGCGGCGCGGTGCTGGGTTCGCGCCGGGTGGTCCGCCACCTGACGGAGACCGCGCGCACGTTCGTCTTCGACACCGGGCTGGCACCGGCCTCGGCGGGCGCGGCACTGGCCGCGCTGCGCGTGCTGCGCGCCGAACCCGGGTTGGCCGACGCGGTGCGCGACCGCGCGCGACGGCTGGCTGAGGGGCTGCGCGGGCGCGGACTGCCCGCGAGCGCCCCGGACGCCGCTGTGGTGTCGGTGCTGGCACCCTCTCCCGAAGCCGCTCTGGCCTGGCGCGACGCCTGCCTGGCCTCGGGTGTGCGCGTGGGCTGCTTCCGCCCGCCCTCGGTCCCGGACGGCCGGTCCCGGCTGCGACTGACCGCCCGGGCGACGCTGAGCGGGTCCGACGTCGACCGGGTCGTGGACGTCATCGCGGCGAACCGTCCCGGATAGTCTTGCGGAGGTGACGACAGCCCGCCGGGACCTGGGGAGGCGATAACGGCCGTGTCAGCGCGTGGTGAGGGCCCCGAGGCGCCGGAGCCGGTCCCCGAGGACCCCTCCGCCGTCGGCCGCGTACCGGACGCCGCCCCCCGGAAGCCGGAGGAGGACCCGCACGCCGGGCAGGACCCGGCAGCCGCGACCCCCGGGAGCCCCTCCGACGGGGACGGGGCGCGCGGTTTCACACAACCCGCCCGCGAGGACTCCTCCGACGAGGACGCGGACGGCACCGGCGGCTCCGACGGCGGCGGAGCCAGCGCGGGGTCGGGCGGCACCGGCGGTTCCGATCACGGAACGGACGACGGCAGCGGCGGTGACGGCCCCGGCGGAGACGGTGACGGGCGCCCGCGCCGACGGCGTCGGCGGTCCCGGGTCGCCGCCGCCGTCTCGGTCACGCTGATCCTGGTCATGGTGGCCGTCCTGGCGCTGCCCGCCACCCGTGAGGGCCTGGTGGCCCTGTGGTGCGAGGCCACCGACGGCGTGTGCCCGGCCGAGGAGCTCCCCCCGATCACCGAGGAGGAGCAGACCGACTGGCGGGTCCGGATGGAGCCAGAGGATGCCGCGTTGTGGGGCAACTACGTGGCCCTGGGCGACTCCTACTCCTCCGGTGACGGCGCGGGCGACTACGCCCCCGACACCGCCGAGGCGGGCGGCTGCTGGCGTTCGGAGAACGCCTACCCCCGGGTGGTCGCCGAGGAGTTCGACTTCGCCGGTTCGCTGGCCTTCTACGCGTGCAGCAGCCACAAGGGCTCGGAGATGATCGAGCAGATCGGCACCTCCGAGTCGCAGATCGAGCGGGTCACCGAGAACACGTCCCTGGTGACCCTGGGCATCGGCGGCAACGATCTGGGCTTCATCCCCGTCCTGCGCACCTGCATGGTGCGGATGCCGCTCCTGGAGAGCAGCGTCTGCGTCGAGCAGGAGGAGGAGGTCGACAGGCGGATGAGGACCTTCGAGGAGACCCTGACCGAGATCCTCGGGGAGGTCCGCGACCGTGCGCCCGACGCCCGCATCCTGGTGCTGGGCTACCCGCGGCTGTTCCCGGAGGACCCCCCGGGGATGTACTACACGCTGACCAGGAGCGACCAGCTGTGGCTGAACGGTCTGGCCCAGCGGTTCAACGAGCTCATCCGCGACACGGCCTACCGGGCGGACGGCGACGTCTACGGCGGGCGCGAGACCGGCAGTGTGGAGTACGTGAACACCTTCTCCGCCCTGAGCGGGCACGAGGTGAGCGCCGACGCGGCCTGGCTGAACGGGATCGTGCTCGGGCAGCTGGGCGAGGGCCTGCGCGTGGACCGGGCGAGCTTCCACCCCACCGCGCAGGGGCAGCTGTCCATCGCCGAGCGGGTGCGCCTACAGATCGTGGAGGGCCCCGAGCGGGAGATCTACGTGGCCCGGGAGACCCTGGACAAGGTCGACCCCGAGCAGCTGCGGTCGGAACTGGGCGGACCGCTCGATCCGGAGTTCGCCACCGAGGCGCCCGACAACGAGGCCGACGCCCCCTGACCTGACAGAACCCGGGTCCGCGCTGCGGGGCCGCACGGCCGCACGCGCCGCGCCCTCCCCGGGGCGCCGTGCGCGACCGGCGGTCGCGCACGGCCCCGCGCTGTCCCTACCGGCCCGCCTGGAGCTCCCGGATCACCTCGGCGAAGCGGTCCAGACCCCAGTTGAGGTCCTCCTCGCTGATCACGAGCGGCGGCGACATCCGCACCGTGGAGCCGTGGGTGTCCTTGACCAGGACGCCGTGGTCGGCGAGGCGCTCGCACAGCTCCCGGCCCGAGGCCAGTGACGGGTCGACGTCGATGCCCGCCCACAGCCCGATGCTGCGCGCGGACACCACCCCGTCGCCCACGAACTCCTTGAGGCGGCGTTTGAGCACCTCCCCCAGGCGCCGCGCGTTCTCCAGGTAGGGGCCCTCGGTCAGCATCCGCACGACCGTGCTCCCGACCGCACCGGCCAGCGGGTTGCCGCCGAACGTGCTGCCGTGCTGACCCGGCTGGATGACGCCGAGCACGTCCTCGTCGGCGACCATCGCCGACACCGGCAGGATGCCGCCGCCCAGCGCCTTGCCGAACAGGTAGGCGTCGGGGACCACTCCGCTGTGCTCGCAGGCCCGGACGGTCCCGGTGCGGCCCAGGCCCGACTGCACCTCGTCGGCGATGAACAGCACCCGCTCGCGGTCACAGATCTCCCTGACCCGGGGCAGGAAGTCCGGCGGCGGCACGATCACACCAGCCTCGCCCTGCACGGGCTCGATGAGGACCGCCGCGGTCGTGGAGTCGATGGCGGCCTCGATGGCCTCGGCGTCACCGTAGGGCACCGACCGGAAACCCGGTGTGTAGGGCCCGAAACCCGTCCTGGCCTCCGGGTCCGACGAGAAGGAGACGATGGTGGTGGTGCGGCCGTGGAAGTTGGCGCCCGCCACGACGATGGTCGCCTCGTTCTCGGGCACACCCTTGACCTCGTAGGCCCACTTGCGGGCCACCTTGATGCCGGTCTCCACCGCCTCGGCGCCGGTGTTCATCGGCAGGACCTTCTCCTTGCCGACCATGTCGGCGAGGGCGCTGACCCACGGGCCGAACTGGTCGTTGTAGAAGGCCCGGCTCGTGAGGGTCACCCGGTCGATCTGCCGGTGCGCCGCCGCGAGCAGGTCGGGGTTGTGGTGGCCGAAGTTCATGGCCGAGTACCCGGCCAGGCAGTCCAGGTACCTCCTGCCCTCGACGTCGGTCACCCAGGCGCCACGGCCCTCGGCGATCACGACGGGAAGGGGTGAGTAGTTGTGCGCCGACCGCGCACGTGCGAGCGCGATGTGGTCCGCGCCGGAGAGTGCCTCTCCACCGGGGTTCCCGGCGGAGTCCCGCTGTCCCAGGTTCTGGGTGTTGCCCATCTAGCCGCTCCGATCACCATCGACCGATGTCAGACAGTTGATACCCACCGTCGGGCAGGTTCGCGCCCCTTCGGCGGGAGGTCTCCAAGAGTTGAGCAGATGTTCCGGTGAGCACACAAGGGGTTGTTAGCTGTTGGATCGGGAAGCCATTCCAACGCGCACGAGGGCACAGAAGTGATCACGTGCAGCTGTCGGAAGGCGGTGTGTGGTGTGTGCCCTCACCCCTGTGCATGGTGCGACGAAGAAAACTCGTCCGAGGAGTTCGCTGATTCTCCGGACAGGCGCCTCTGGTTCTGGCTACGGTCATCTCGAACACAGTGACGAAACCGGCAGGATCGGGAGGTGGGAAGGGATGGCAGGTACCGGCACGCGGCGGTTGCGGACCATCGCCGACTCGTTCCTGGTCCCGCGCCGACCGGGGTGAGCGTGCGTGACCGGCTCAAGGGCCTCACTCCTGAGGACGAGGCGGTGCTGCGGGCCGTGGGCGCCCATTTGGGATCGCTCGCCTCCACAGATCTGGCCGCCCGGTGTCTGGACAGCACCAGCCACGGCAAGGACTCCTGGGCGGCCCGCAAACGGGGGGTGACCCCTGTCTCGTCCTCGCGGTGGGCGGGGGCGATCACCAAGGCCTCCAACGAGCAGTGGGCGCTGGCCCGCCGCAGCCAACTCGCCCACCTGCACCGCCTCCAAGCCGGGATCGACACCCTGCACCACCGGCTCTCCCAGCCACTCGGAGAAAAGGGCGCCCAGGGTGCTCCGGGCGGGTACGCCTCCCGACGGGAGTGGCACGCCAAGTCCCGACGCCTGGCCACCCTGGAGCATCGCCATGCGATGGCGGTGGCCGACGGGGAGGCCGGACGGGTGCATGTGGTGCGCGGCGGCAAGCGGTTGCTGAACACCCGCCACCACCTGGACCAGGCCGGGCTCACCCAGGCCCAGTGGCGGGCCCGGTGGGAGGCCGAGCGCTTCTTCCTGTCCGCCGAGGGTGAGTCCGGCAAACGCCACGGCAACGAGACGATCCGTATCGCCCCCGACGGGCAGGTCGGTATCCGGCTGCCCGCTCCGCTGGCGCACCTGGCCAACGCTGCCCGTGGTCGGTACGTGCTCTCCTGCCGGGTGGCCTTCGCCCACCGGGGCACCGAGTGGGCCGACCGGGTCGAGGCCGACGGGGCGGTGGCCTACCGCATCCACCTGGAGGCGGGTCGGAACCGGTGGTACGTGAGCACATCCTGGACACCCGCTCCTGTCCCGCAGGTGCCGTGGGAGGCGGCGCTGGCCCGCGGGGTGGTCGGGGTGGACGCCAACGCCGACCACCTGGCCGCCTGGCGGCTCGACGTGCACGGCAACCCGGTCGGGAACCCGCGCCGGTTCGCCTTCGACCTGTCCGGGAACTCCCAGCACCGGGACGCGCAGGTGCGCCACGCCCTGTCCCGGCTGCTGCGCTGGGCCACCGGATGCGGCGTGCGGGCCATCGCGGTGGAGGACCTGGACTTCGCCGCGGACAAGTCCCGGGAGAAGCACGGCCGCCGCAAGAAGTTCCGGCAGTTGATCAGTGGTTTTCCCACCGCTCGGTTGCGGTCCCGGCTGGTGTCGATGGCCCACACCCTGGGGGTCTCGGTCATGGCCGTGGACCCGGCGTATACCTCCCGGTGGGGTGCCCAGCACTGGCAAAAACCCCTCACCACCACACGTAGGAAGGTCTCCCGGCACGATGCGGCCAGCATCGCGGTCGGCAGGCGCGCCCAGGGCCACCCGGTCCGGCGACGGACGGCACCGCCCCCACACCACCGGAGTGATGGTGCGGGGCATCGGACCATCCAGGCCGCGCCGGGTAGTCCCGGGCGCGAGAGAAACCGCCCACCCGTCACGGAGCGCGCACACGATGCACGTCGCCGGACGGGGACAGCGAGAACGCGGAGAACCAGCGCGTCCAACACCGTTGGGGACGCGCCAGTGGCGCAGGTGTGGGTCCAAGACCCACTCCTGGACACTGTTGAGGAACGGTGGGAGAGATCACAGCGCGGGGGCGATGCCCGAAAACCCGCCCGCGAAACGCCGCGCACACCCTCTGAGCGGGACCGTCACATCCATGGTGAACTGCGATAACGCCCCTGGTGACGCGCTCCACAGCCCCGACGGCGGTCGGGCCCTCCCCCGAGGGGTACGGTCGCACCAACAGCCACCCAGCCGCCGCGAGCCCCGTGCCGTGGACGGCCCCGTCGACCGTGCCCGGGAGGTCAGGCGTGCCCACCTTCGCGTCCCCGGACGCCCCCTTCTCCCTCTCCCGCCTGTTCGCGGCGGTCGCCGACGCCGTGCCCGACCGGACCGCCCTGGTCGCCGGTCCCCGGCGGCTCACCTACCGCGCCCTGCGCGAGCGCTCACAGCGGCTGGCCCGCCACCTGGTCGGCGCGGGCGTGCGCCCCGGCGAGCACGTCGCCGTCCTGGCGTTCAACCGCGCCGAATGGGTGGAGTCCTTCCTGGGGATCCTGCGCGCGGAAGCGGTCCCGGTCAACGTCAACTACCGCTACGTCGCGGGCGAACTGCGCCACGTCCTGGCCGACTCGCACGCGGTCGCGCTGATCGCGGAGGACTCGCTGGCCGGAGCGGTGGCCACGGTCCGCTCCGACCTGCCCCGGCTGCGCCACGTCCTGCTCGTCGCGGACGGCTCCGCGCGCGAGACGGAGGGCCACGACTACGAGGAGGCGCTGGCCTCGGCGCCCGACGACGCTGTCCTGCCTCCGACCAGCGGCGAGGACCACTACCTGCTCTACACCGGGGGCACGACGGGCTATCCCAAGGGCGTGCTGTGGCGGCAGGCGGACATCTTCCGCGCGGCCCTGGAGCGCCGCGCTCCGGGCACGCCCAGTGCCCGGACCCCGGAGGAGGTGGCCGAGCGCGCCACGCGCTGCTTCGAGCAGCGCATGCTGGTCCTCGGACCGCTCATGCACGCGGCCGGGCAGTGGAACGCGCTGAGCATGCTGCTGTGCGGCAAGCGCGTGGTGCTGTCCACCGACCGCAGCTTCCGTCCGGACCGGGTGCTGGAGACGGCGCACCGGGAGGGCGTGCACGTGCTCCAACTGGTGGGCGACGCCATGGCCCGCCCGCTGGCCCGCCACCTGCTCACCGAACCGGGGCTGTGCCCGAACCTGGCCTCGATCCGCTCCGGCGGCACCCCGCTCACCCCGGCGGTGCGCGCGCTGTGGCACGCCTGGCGCGAGGACGTGTCCCTCTCCGACGCCTACGGGGGATCGGAGACGGGCGTGTGCGGCTCGGCGACCGGCGCCGAACCGGCCGGTCCGCCGGAGGTCCCGGCCCGGGTCGGGACCTCCGGCAGCCGCAGCTTCACCATGGGCGGCAGCATCGCGGTGCTGGACGCGTCCCTGCGCCCGCTGCCCCCGGGGTCGCGCGAGGTGGGGCGGATCGCGCGCACCGGACGGATCCCGCTGGGCTACTACAACGACCCCCTGGCGACCGCGCGCACCTTCCCCACCGACGCCGGGGGGCGCCGCTGGGCGCTGTCGGGCGACTTCGGGACGTGGGACGCGGACGGCTCGATCGCGCTGCTGGGACGCGGGAGCGCGGTGATCAACACCGCCGGGGAGAAGGTCTACCCCGAGGAGGTGGAGGCCGCGCTCAAGGCGCACCCCTCGGTGGAGGACGCCATCGTGGTGCCCTCGCCCGACGAGTACCTCGGACAGCGGGTGACCGCGCTGGTCTCGCTGGCCGCGGGTGCTCGCCTGGAGGAGGCCGAGCTGCGCGCGTACTGCCGTGTGCGGCTGGCGGGGTTCAAGGTGCCGCGGACCGTGCACTTCGTGGACCGGGTGCGTCGTACGGCGGTCGGCAAGCAGGACTACCGGTGGGCGGCGTCGGTCACCGGGACCGGGGCGTCCGCTCCGGCCGTCCCGACCGTCCCCTGAGCGCCGACCCGGGCCCCGGCCCAGCTTCCAGAGCGGGGCCGGGGCAGACCCTGCGACCCGGCTCCGGAACGGGTCCGAAACCATGTCCGGGGCAGGCCTGGCTGCCGGACTTCCGGGTTCCGCGGTCCCCCACTGCGGAACTCCGCACCGGAGCGGTACGGGGCCCTTCATTTCGGGCACAGGGCCAATACGGACTTACCCAGCCGAAACAGGGGTTGCGCATGTTTCCGACCGCCCTTCGCCCACTCCTCCACCGCTAGACTGACGTCGCCTGGTTCCAGGCCCCACGGTTTTCTCTCTCCCGCTCCGACCGGGTCGCACCCTCCCGGCCGGGGCCGGCCGGTTCCACCGCGCACCGTTCGGGGCCGTGGAACGCGTGGACCACCTTTGACCCACCTCCCACCCGTGCACACGGTGCGCATGCGGTGACACCACTAGGACGGAGGACGGCGCGCTTGCCCGGGTTCCGCCCGGAGCGCGCCCAAGAACCCAGATGCCCAACTCAGTAGGCAGCTACATCTTCAACGCGGTGCGCGGCGGCGCCGTGGGCGCCTCGGAGGCCCTTCCCGGTATCAGCGGCGGCACGGTCGCCCTCATCGTCGGCCTCTACGACAAACTCATCGGCGGCGTCGGCCACATGGTCAGCGGCGTCAGGCGCTACGTCACCGACGTCCCGCGCGGGCGCGGAAGGGAACGCGCCCAGGAGCAGTTCCGCCAGGTGGACTGGAGCGTGCTGATCCCCGCGCTCGTCGGCATGGTGGCCTTCCTCGGTATGGCGGCCGTGGTCCTCGCACCGCTGGTCGAGGCCCACACCCAGTACGCGTACGCGCTGTTCTTCGGCCTGGTCCTGGCCTGCCTGTGGATCCCCTACACCGGTGCGGGCCAGAAGTGGCGGGCCTGGCACTACCTCGTCGCCCTGGTCTTCGCCGCGGGCGCGTTCTTCCTCACCGGCCTGCCCGGCGCCAACCTGCCCACCCACCCGGTGGTCGTCTTCCTCGCCGCGGCGGTGGCCGTCTGCGCTCTGGTCCTTCCCGGACTGTCCGGATCCTTCATCCTGCTCACGCTGGGCCTGTACGAGCCCACGATCAGCGCGGTCGGGGACATGGACGTCGCCTACCTCTCGGTGTTCGCCCTCGGCATGCTCACGGGCCTGTCACTGTTCGTGAAGCTGCTCCAGTACCTGTTGGAGAACTTCCACCACATGACCCTGGTGGTCCTCACCGGCCTCATGGCCGGTTCGCTGCGCGCCCTGTGGCCGTGGCAGGACGAGGACCGCACCGTCCTGCCCCCCACCGACGTCCCTGTGACGGTGGCCCTCATGGTGGTCGGCTTCGCGATCGTGGCGGCGGCCATCGTCTGGGAAAGCCGTAAGCGCCGCCGGATGGAGGAGCCCGAGCACGGCCGGGTTCCCACCCACGTCTGAGAACGGGAACGACAACCGCATGACAACGAATCTGCTGATGACCGCGGCCTCGACGACGGAAGTCGACGTCGTCCACGAGTACGAGGGATTCATCGGGTGGGTCCTGAGCCTGATGACGACCCTGGGCGAACCCGGTGTCGGCGTGGCGCTGTTCATCGAGACCTTCTTTCCCCCGATGCCCAGTGAGGCGGTCCTGCCCGGCGCCGGGTTCCTCGCCTACGCCGGACACATGAACGTGTGGCTCGCCATCCTGTGGGCGACGATCGGCTGCCTGGTCGGCGCGTGGGGCTTCTACGCGATCGGCGCGCTCCTGGGCCGCGACCGCACGGCCTGGCTGGTCGAGAAGACCCCGCTGCTGGAGATCGAGGACTTCTACAAGGCCGAGCGCTTCTTCACCCGCTTCGGCGGCCTCGCCGTCCTGCTGGGCCGATGCGTGCCCCTGGTCCGCAGCTTCATCTCGGTGCCCGCCGGGATCGAGCGGATGCCCCTGTTCAAGTTCTCGCTGTACACGGTCATCGGCTCCGCTGTGTGGAACACGATCTGGATCGGCCTCGGCTACGTCTTCGGCCCGGCCATCGAGCCCGTCCTGGCCCAGTGGAGCGGCGTGATCAGCAACGTCGTGGTCGTGATCATCGGCCTGCTGGTGCTGTGGTTCATCCTGGCCCGCGTCTACAAGCGGACCAAGGCCCGCCGGACCGAGGACACCTCCGCCTGAGGCACCCCCGTCGGAGGGCCCCCGCCTGAGGCTCCTCCCCCGGGACACCGTCCCCCGTGAACCCCTCCAGGGGTCCGCCCGCATCCCCGGGCGGGCCCCTTCGGTGTTCTGTGGGTATCCTGCCCGGAACGCACCGACAAGCACATACCGGCCGGGGCCGCCGACGCGGCCCCGGAGGCGCGGGGTGCTGGGACACGTTCCCGGCTGAGAGCACACCCGTCGAACCTGCCCTAGTTAGCACTAGCGAAGGAACGCCATGAGCGCGTACAACATCGTGTCCATCGCCGGCAGCGACCCCAGCGGGGGCGCGGGCGTCCAGGCCGACCTCAAGGCCTTCTCCGCGCACGGGACCTTCGGGATGACCGTGGTCACCGCGCTCACCGCCCAGTCCACGCGCGGCGTCACCGGGGTCCACCCGGTCCCGGCGCGGTTCGTCGCCCACCAGATGGACACCCTCTTCGCCGACGCCGCCGTGCACGCGGTCAAGGTGGGCATGCTGGGCACCTCGGAGGTCACCGAGGCCGTGGCCGAGGCGATCGACCGCCACGCGCTGTCGAACGTGGTGGTGGACCCGGTGATGGTCGCCAAGAGCGGGGACCGGCTGCTGGAGGCCTCGGCCGTCGACGCGCTGCGCACCAAGCTCCTGCCCCGCGCGGACCTGGTCACCCCGAACCTGCCCGAGGCCGCCGACCTGCTGGAGGAGCCCGAGGCGACCGACCTGGCGTCGATGCGCGCCCAGGCCTGGCGGCTGCTGGAGCTCGGCCCGCGCCGGGTCCTGCTCAAGGGCGGCCACCTGACCGGCGGGGAGAGCGTCGACGTCCTGGTCGCCCGGGACGCCGACCCGGTCGAGTTCCGCGCCCCGAGGGTGGCCACCCGCAACACGCACGGCACCGGTTGCACGCTGTCCTCCTCGATCGCGGCCCTGCTGCCGCAGCGGCCGGACGTGGCCGCCGCGGTGGGCGACGCCAAGGACTACCTGACCGAGGCCATCCGGCGCGCCGACGAGATCGACGCGGGCGGCGGACAGGGCCCGGTGCACCACTTCCACGCCTGGTGGTAGAAGTGCCACCCCCGAACCCGTTGACCTGCGGTGTCGTGATCAGTCGGAGTCGTCGGCGCACGTCGGGCGCACGCGGTGGAGAACCCCGAGCCCGCCGGGACCGTGGGGCCCACCGCCGGAAGGGCCGGAGGCGGGACCCGACGCCGAAGGGGGACCGGCTCCGTGCCGGTCCCCCCTCCTCGTCCCGTCCTCCTGCGGAGGCGGAGCTACTGCTTGGTCACGTCCTGCATGACCTTGTCCGGGTCCCTCCAGTCGGGGTGGGCGAAGAACTTGCGCGTCTCCGCCACGATGACCGGGGACAGCAGCAGGAGCCCGATGAGGTTGGGCAGGGCCATCAGGCCGTTGGCGATGTCGCTGAACAGCCAGACCGAGTCCAGGCTGGCGACCGCGCCCACGTAGATGACGGCGATGAACACCAGGCGGTAGGGCAGGACCAGGCGGCGGCCGCCCAGGAACACCATGCAGCGCTCGCCGTAGTAGGCCCACCCGAGCAGGGTGGTGAAGGCGAACACGGCCACCGCGACGGCCACGATGACGGCACCGGCCGGGGCGAGCGCGGGACTGATCGACCCCAGGCCCTCGGAGACCGCGTTGCTGGTCATCAGCGAGCCGTCGTCGTCGCCGTCGATCCAGACACCGGTGGTGATGATGACCAGGCAGGTCATGGTGACCACGATGATGGTGTCGATGAAGGTCTGGGTCATCGAGACCATGGCCTGACGGACCGGCTGGTTGGTCTTGGCCGCGGCGGCGGCGATGGCCCCGGTGCCCAGGCCCGACTCGTTGGAGAAGATGCCGCGGGCGAAGCCCTGCCGGATGGCGAGCATGATGCCCGCACCGGCGAAGCCGCCCGTGGCCGCGGTGCCGGTGAAGGCGTCGGTCACCACGAGCTGGAGCGCGGGGAGGATCGCGGCCCAGTTGACGGCCAGGATGACCAGGCAGACGCTCACGTAGCAAATGATCATGATCGGCACGAGGGCGGAGGCGACGCGGCCGATGCTCTTGATGCCGCCGAGGATGACGGCGCCCGCGAGGATCATGAGCGCCAGGCCCACCACCCACGTGTCCAGCGGCGTGACGCTGGTGATCTGCTGCGCGACGGCGTTGGCCTGGGTGCCGTTGCCGATGCCGAAGGCGGCGATGGCGCCGAAGACCGCGAAGGCCACGCCCAGGGTGGTGCCCAGGCCGCCGCGGATCCCGTACTTGAGGTAGTACATCGGGCCGCCGCTCTGCTCGCCCTTGGCGTCGGTGCGGCGGAACTTCACGCCCAGGAGGGCCTCGCTGTACTTGGTGGCCATGCCGAGGAGGCCGACGACCCACATCCAGAACAGCGCGCCGGGGCCGCCGATGCCGATGGCGAGCGCGGCACCGGCGATGTTGCCGACGCCGACGGTGGCGGCCAGGGCCGTGCTCAGCGCCTGGTAGTGGGAGATGTCGCCCTCGACGGAGTCGTCCTCCTTGCGCCGGACGACGGCGAGCCACAGCGCGTGCGGCAGCCGGAGGAGCTGGAGCAGGCGGAGACGGATCGTGAGGAACAGGCCGACACCGAACAGCAGCGGAATGAGGACGAAGGGCCCCCAGATGATGCTGCTGACGATGCCAGCCATTTCGAGGAGCTGGTCCACAGGGGATCTCCCTATCGGTGAGTGGTGGGGACGAGGGGCCGCCGGTACCGGAGTACGGGGGATCCGACGCCCTCGCGATCGCTTCGGCACTGGTGGAGGCCCGCGATACCGGCAAAGAATTGCATCGACGCGTAACAAACACATCACACGTGTTCCACATGCCGGTTTCTTCGGGAACTTCCGGTTCCTCTTCCGCGTACCGCCCGGGTACGGGCGGTGTTCCCCGTCAAGGCCCGCGCGCCCGACGAGTGCCGGGAAGGGGGCTTCGCCCGGACGACGGCACACCAGCTGGCGCCGGTGAAGCCGGTGCGGCCCACGCGGAACACAGCCCGGCACGGAACACAGCCCGGTACGGAACGCGGTCCGGTGCGGCCTACGGACGGCGGGCCGGTACGACCGCTATGGGCCTGGTACGACCGCGGCGGGCTCCGGGTCGCCGTGTCCCGAGCGGGCGCGACCGGCACGGACGAGAAGGCCCCAGCCGGTACGGACGGCGACGGGGCCCTAGGTGCGGTCCTCCTCGTCGGCCTGGGCCAGGGCGAGTCTGCTGAGGGCCGCCGCGGCCTCGTCGGGGTCCGCGCCCTGCCCCACCGCCACACCCAGGAGGTAGGTGGTGAGAGGCGCGGCGGGCCGGGCCACGGAGTGGGCGGCGTCCCGGGCGAGGTCGAGCACCCGGTCGACGTCCTCCTTGCGGAGCGGTTCGGTACCGGTCAGGCCCAGTTCGCCTCGGACTGCTTCGGCCCATTCCACGAGGGTCACCACACGACTCCTTAGAGCAATACATTGGCTACATACAGCAATCATATCCACCGGGGGGTCACCCGGCGGACACACGGGCACACGGGCACGGTCACCGACCGCTCGAACTGCCCACGCCTGGTCTTCGGGCGCGGTTCCCCCGCCCCCAAACCGAGGTTCATCCCACGAGCCTAGCGTCGGAGGCAGCCGTTCCCCCGGCGTAGGCAGCCGTTCCCCCGGCGTTGGGAGCCACCCGCATGTCCCCGACCGACCGTACGTCTCCGGCCACTCGCACGTCCCCGGCCGCTCACCCGCCCTCGGCCACACGTGTCGCGCCCCCGGTGCCTCCGGCCGTTCCCCGGCCCGCGAACGACCACGTGTCCACGACCGCTCGCGTTCCCGCTGCCGGGCACGGCGCTCCGGCGGCACGCACGCCCTCGCCCGACCGCGTGCCCCCGTCCGACGCCCGCGGTCCGCTGCGCGTGGCGATCGTGACGGAATCCTTCCTCCCCCAGGTCAACGGGGTGACCAACTCCGTGTGCCGGGTCGCCGACCTGCTGGCCGCGCGCGGCCACGAGGCCCTGGTGCTGGCCCCCGGGACCGGCCCCTCCTCCTACGCGGGCTTCCCTGTGGTCCGGCTGCCCTCCGTGCCCCTGCCGTTCTACCGCGACTTCTCCGTGGGGCTGCCCGCCCGGCGCGTGATGACCGCGGCGATCCGCGCCTTCTCCCCCGACGTGCTGCACCTGGCCTCCCCCGCCCTGCTCGGGGCGGCGGCCGTGGAGACCGCCCGCCGGTGGGCACTGCCGACCGTGGCGGTGTTCCAGACCGACCTTCCCGGCTTCGCCGGGCGCTACCGCCTGCCCGGCGGGGACACCCTGTGGTCGCTGCTGCGGCGCACGCACGCCGCGGTGGACCGGACGCTGGCGCCGTCCTCGGCCACCATGGAGGCGCTGTCCGCGCGGGGGTTCCCCCGGCTGGACCTGTGGCGCCGCGGGGTCGACGCCCAGCGCTTCTCCCCCGTGCACCGCGACGAGGAGCTGCGGCGCAGGCTCGCACCGGGCGGGGAGACGATCGTGGGCTACGTGGGGCGGCTGGCCAGGGACAAGCGGGTGGAGATGCTGGAACACGTGTCCCGCCTGCGCGGGATCAGGCTGGTCGTGGTGGGGGACGGCCCCGAGCGGGCGCGTCTGCGCAGGCGCCTGCCCGACGCGGTGTTCACCGGGCAGCGCACCGGCGGCGACCTGTCGCGTCTGTACGCGTCCATGGACGTGTTCGTGCACACCGGGGCGGACGAGACGTTCTGCCAGGCCGTCCAGGAGGCACTGGCCTCCGGGGTGCCGGTGGTGGCCCCCGCCTCGGGCGGGCCGCTGGACCTGGTGGTGCCCGAACGCAACGGGCTGCTGTACGCCCCGGACTCGGTGCGCGAGCTGCGGGTGGCGGTGGGTCGGCTGGCCCACAACCGCCAGGTGCGGGAGCGGATGGCGCGGGGCGCCCGGCCCTCGGTGGAGCACCGTACGTGGGAGGCGGTCGGTGAGCAGCTGCTCGACCACTACCGGGCGGTGATCTCCTCCAGCGCGGAACTGGCCGCGCGCGAGGCGGGGGTGGGAGGCGCTCCGTCCGGCCTGAGGTGAGCGCCTGAGCGGCGCCCGTGCGATGGCCGTGCGGTGGCCGTACCGGACGAGGATCGGGCGCGGCCTCGCAGTCGGGACGGGAACGTGTCGCCGGAGTGGGGGCAAGCCGCCGGTGGTGGGGAGCCTGCCGCCGAGGGGCCCGGACGTCCCACCACACGGGACCGGACAGGGATCCGGCCTCCCCCGGAAGGAGCGGCCGGGGGAGGCCGGAGGGCAATGCGTCCGCCCCGCCCCCTTACACGGGGCGGACGCCGGGACCGGTCAGCTGACCGCCTGTGGTTCGGTGGACCGGGGCAGGACGCCCCCGGCGTCGGCGCTCGCGGTGAGCAGCGCGCCCAGGACCTCGTCGAGGCGGTCGAGGTGGGCACGGATCCAGGGCAGCGCCAGCGGGTCCGTGGCGGCGAGGGCGGCGTAGCGGCGTTCCTCGGTGTCGCCGTAGAGCAGGCTGGTGGCGACCCGCATGCGCAGGGCTCCCGCCCCCTCCCCGAACTCCGCGGCGGGCAGCACCCCCATTCCGAAGCGGTCCAGCAGCAGCCCGGTCAGGTCCGGACCGGTGGCCACACCGTGGAGGGCGGCCAGCCGCTCCCGGACCGGCTCGAAGTCGGGGTAGAGGTAGAAGGCCGCCCGGGGGACGGCCACGGTCGCGCCCGCGCGGACGAACGCCTCGGTGACCGCACCGGCGACGATGCCGTGCAGGCGGCGGCTGCGGTCGACGTGGTCGAGGAGTTCGGCGGGTTCGGTGAAGGCGTGCGCGGCGGCCTCCTGGACGGGAGCGACCGGACTCGACCAGATCTCGCTGGCCACCCCGAGCAGCCCGCCGCGCAGGCGGTGGCCGATCTCGGAGTCGGGCAGGCGCACGACGCCGATGCGCCAGCCGCCCAGGGCCAGGTTCTTGCTCAGCCCGGTGGAGATGACGGTGCGCTCGGGCGCGTACTCGGCGGGGCTGTGCGCCTCGGCGGGCGCCTCGCCGGGGGCCGCGGGGTGGACGAGGTCACGGTAGATCTCGTCGGAGATGACGACCAGGTCGAGTTCGCGGGCCACCTCGCACAGGCGCCGGACGGTGTCGGCGTCGGCCACGGTGCCGGTCGGGTTGTCGGGGACGGTGACGATGACGGCGTTGACCGTGCGTCCCTCCTCGCGGGCCGCGGTGACGGCGGCGTGCAGCAGGTCCGGCTGGGGTACGCCCCCCTCGCCGGGGGCCGTGGGGACCATGACGGGCCGCTGCCCCACCAGGCGGCTCTGCGCGGCGTAGCTGACCCAGCTGGGCGCGGCGATCGCGGTGTCGCCGCCGATCTCCAGCAGGAGGCTGTACAGGAGCGGCTTGCTGCCGGGCCCGGCGATGACCAGTCCGGGGTCGGTGGGCAGCCCGCGGCGCTCCCAGTACCCGGCGGCGGCCTCCCGCAGGGCCGCGGACCCGGCGACGGGCCCGTAGGCGTTGGCGCCGTTCCCCGCGGTGAGCCGGTCGCGCATGACCGGGTGGACCGGAAGTCCGGCCTCGCCGAAGCCCAGGGGGAGCACACGGACTCCCTGGCGACGCTTCTCGGCGAGCGCTTCGTTGACGGCGAGGGTCGCGGACACAGTGACGGTCATCGAGGACTCATCTCCGGTTTGTCGTGAATGCGGGTGCTGCGCGAGCAGCCCGTGGGCTGCGTGGACTGCCGCTCCACCTGGGAGGCCGGCCCGTCACCCCACACACTGCCCAGGTTCAGGCATCAGTACAAGCGCGTCTTTTCGATGCTGAGAGTAAGGTTTTCTTATGCTCGATCTGCGTCGTCTGCACGTCCTCCGCGAGTTCAGCATCCGGGGAACCATCTCCGCCACCGCTGGCGCTCTCGGTTACACGCCCTCGGCCGTGTCCCAGCAACTGGCCACACTGGAGAGCGAGACGGGCGTCGCGCTGCTGGACCGCTCCGCGCGGGGCGCCGAACTCACCGACGCCGGGCGGCTCCTGGTGGCCCAGGCCGAGGACATCCTGGCGCTGGTGGAGGCGACCGAGTCGGTGCTCGCCGAACAGTCGGACCTGGCACTGGGCGTGGTCACCGTCACGGCGTTCCCGACCGCCGCCGTGGCGTTCGCGCCCCTGCTGGTACCGCCGCTGCGCCGACACGAGGGGATGCAGCTACTGCTGCGCCAGACCCTGTTGGCGACGGGGACCCAGCAGGTGCGCTCGCGGGAGGTGGACATCGCCCTGGTCGACGACTGGTCCGGACAGCACCCCGGGCGCGGACCGGAGAGCGGGCTGCGGCACATCCACCTGATGCGCGACCCGATGGTGCTGGCGGTGCCCCGAGAGCACGCACTGGCCGCCCCCTCGACGCCGGTGGTGCTGGAGGGGTTGCTGAACGAGTCGTGGATCGTGACGCCCGAGAGCGAGCGTTCGCGCTACGGAACGGACCGGCTCCTGTCCGAGGTGGGCGGGCTGCCTTCCGCCGCCTGGGAGTTCGAGGGGCTGGGAACGGTGCTGAGCCTGGTGTCGCGCGGGATCGGGATCGCCGCGGTTCCGGCCCTGGCGATGGTGGGGGCCCCGGCGGGGCTGGTCTACCGGAGGCTGCCCGCGTCCGCGCCCGAGCGGCACGTGTACGCGGTGGTGCGGTCGGTGGCGGCGAGGCGGCCGGCGGTGCAGGTGACGTTGGCGGCGTTGAGGGATGCCGCGCAGCAGGTGAACAGGGAGATCGCCGGGATGACGGTGGCCTGACCACCGGCGCCGGTCCGCTCCGCGCCGACCTCGCCGGGACTTCCGTCAGTCCGCGCCGCACGGGCGCGTGCTCGGCCTTCGCCGGGGGTCCGACCCCTTCGGCGGAGCGCCACGGAACGCTCTACGCCGACCCCGCTGGACTCTCCCTCCGGCCCGGCCTCCGCAGGCGGGCCCTCACCCGAAGGACCGCCGCGAAACGACACGTGGCCCAAACCCCCGGGGTCGGACCACGTTCGTCGCCGTTCAATCTCTCTCCCTGCCGCGTGTCCGGTCGATCCGGCGGCGCAGTCTGCGGCAGACGTGGCGTGCCCGGTCACGGTCGTCCCGGGCGTTCCACCATCGGGCGTAGGCTTCCAGTCTTCTTTTGCGCAGTGCCTCCAGCTCGGCCTCCATCCGGTTCACCCGGTGCTCCAGGTCGATGCGCTCGCGTTCGAACACCGACATGTCGCGCTCGTGGAACCCCGCCTCCCGCTCGGCGCTGACGAGCCGATCGGTGAGGCCCTCGGTGGGGTTTCCTCGGCCGGACTGTGCACTGATCCCTTCGAACCACACAACATCTTGTGTATCCCGCACAGGGGCAACATCACCGGTCGCTACGCAAAGAATACGGAAAGTGGCAGAAGAATCGAAATATCAATCAAACGGCCCTTTCGGACACCTCAGGCCGCGACCAGCCTCTCGACCGGTACGGGGGCCGGGCCCAGCAGGCGGGTGTAGACCTCCTCGAACCGCTCCAGGGACCGGTGGTGGTCGTGCCGCCGCGCGAGTTCGCGGCTGGCCGCGCCCAGGGCGCGCCTCTGGGGGCCGAGCACGAGGAGCAGCCGGTCCGCCAGGCGCACGGGATCCCCCGGCGGGAAGAGGAACCCGTTGCGTCCCTCCTCCACCAGGTGCGGCAGCGCCATCGCGTCCGCGGCCACCACCGGCAGGCCGGTGGACATCGCCTCCAGGGTGGCGATGCTCTGCAACTCGGCCACACCGGCGATCGCGAAGGCGTCCCCCGCCGCGTAGACCAGGGGCAGGTCCTCGTCCGGGACGAAGCCCAGGAAGAACACCCGGTCCGCCACCCCCAGCTCCGCGGCCAGCGCGCGCAGCTCCTCCTCGCGCTGGCCGGTCCCCGCCAGGGCCAGCTGGGCGTCCCGCTCGGGCACGATCCGCGCGAGAGCCCGGATCGTGTCGTCGATCCTCTTCTCCGCGTCCAGCCTGCCCACGAACACGATCGTGTCCCGGTCGGGCAGCCCGAACCGGCGCCGCGCCGCGGCGGGGTCCTCGTGGGGACGGAACCGGTCCAGGTCGATCCCGCACGAGATGGCCTCGGCCCCGCGCGTGAACCCCTTCTCCCGCAGGAGCAGGGCGGCCCGCGGGGTCGGCGTGGTCACGTGGTCGGCCTCCCCCGCCACCCGGATCATGTCCTTCCAGGCCAGGAGGCCCGCGAGTTCCTGCATCGGCGCGGGGATCCGGGCGTGCGCGTACAGGTTGTCCGGCATGAAGTGGTTGGTGAGCACCACCCGAACGCCGGCGGCGCGGCCCCTGCGCACCGCCGAGCGGCTGAGCGGGAAGTGGCTCTGCGCGTGCACGACGTCGGGGTCCAGGCGCTGGATGATCCTGGCGATGTGCCCGCCCATACCCAGCGGGACGGCGGCGCGCATGAAGGGGATCGGAGCCGAACGCAGGCGGTGCTCGGTCACCGCGCCGTTGACCGTGACGTAGGGGTCGCCCCGCTCGGAGGGGCACACCACGTGGACCCGGTGCCCCCGCCCGGCCAGCCCCTCGGCCAGGCGGTGGGTGAAGTATCCGGCCCCGTTGACGTCGGGGGGATAGGTGTCGCTGGCGATCAGGACACGCAGCGGGCGTTCGGCCATGGTGGTTGCTCCTTAGCGTTCGGTGTCGGCGACGACCTCGGGGTTGCGGTGGCGCGCCTGGGCGAGGGCGATGGTCCCGGCGACGGCGAGGCAGGCGAAGACCAGCGCGCCGAACTGGGCGGGCGGGGTCTGCGGCGCGCCCTCGCCCAGGAGGAGGGCGCCGACGGCCACGCCGACCACGGGGTCGGTGATCAGGAGGGTCGCGTAGGCGGCCGTGAAGTGCCCGGTACGGTAGGCGTTCTGCATCAGAAGGGCGCCGAAGACCGCCGTGGCCACGGCGAGCGGGGTCAGCCAGCTGATCAGGCTGGTCCAGTCCCCGACGGCGTTGGCGGCCAGGACGCGTGCCAGCCCGGACGTGGTGCCCATGGCCGCCCCGCCCGCCAGGGCGAGCAGGAGGGCCCGGACCCCGTTGTTCATCCGGTGCGCCGTGAAGTGGACGGCAGCTCCCGCGCCGAGGGTGACCCCGGTGAGCGCCAGCGCCGCGCCGGTGCTCATGGCGGGGCTGTTGGCGGTGTGCGGGAACAGGGAGATCACGCCGGTCAGGCCGACCATGACGGCGGTTCCGGCGATGATCTGGGAGAGGCCGACCCGGCGGCGGTTGAACAGGGCCGACAGCACGATGGCGAACAGCAGGCCGGTCACGCCGATCGGCTGGATGATGGTCAGCGGCGCGCCGCTGAGGGCCACCAGGTGCAGCCCCGCGCCGAGGACGGCGGCCACGCTTCCGATCATCCAGCGGGGCTGGCGCAGCAGGTGCAGCAGGAACCCCGCCTTCGCCACCCGGCCGCCCGGGGCGCGGACGGCGTCGCGCTCCTGGAGGGCGGAACCCAGTGCCAGGGTGAACGCCCCGGCCACGGCGATGAGGATCGGCACCAGCATCAGCGCCACCGCCCCACGGGTGTCCCCCGTCTCCTGGGCATCGCCGAACCCCCTCTGTTCCGCCGTCTCGGCAACGGTACGGACGGGCCCCGCGCCACGGCGATAACGCCAACCCCCCGTCTGTCGTGGTGGTAACCCCACCACGCCCGCACCTACCCGGCCACGGTTTCGGTACCCCGTTGTCTCCGGGTACGGGGTAACCGTTTGTCCGCGGGGGTGTGCCCGCGAGGAGCCACGTGGCACTATGTCCGGTATTGGTCTAGACCGGATAGGAGCGGTTCACCGTGCCTGACACTTCCCCCTTCCTCGTCCCCCGTCCCAACTCCTCGGCTCCAGGAGACACCGGGGGTCTCACGCTGACCGCCTCGACCAGGGTGTCCGCCGACCCCGACGCTCGGGGCACGCTCACGTGGCTCCAGCGTGAACTCGGAGCGGCCACCGGCCTGCCCCTGGCCACCGGTGACGAGGCCAGCGCGCAGGTCCGACTGAGCGTGGACCCCGAGGCGGGCCTGGGCCGTGAGGGCTACCGGCTGATCGTGGACGCCGAGGGCGCCATCATCGTGGGCAACGACCCCGCCGGGGTGTTCTACGGCGCGCAGACCCTGCGGCAGCTGCTGCCCACCGACGCCTACCGGGACGCCCCGCTGGGCGGCGCCGAGTGGACCCTGCCCGCCGTGAGCGTCACCGACGCGCCGCGTTTTCGCTGGCGGGGCGTGATGCTGGACGTGGCCCGCCACTTCGTGCCCAAGCGCGAGGTGCTGCGGTTCATCGACCTGCTGGCCATGCACAAGCTCAACGTCCTGCACCTGCACCTGAGCGACGACCAGGGGTGGCGCGTGGAGATCCGCCGCTACCCGAAGCTGACCGAGGTGGGCTCCTGGCGGACCCGGAGCCAGGTGGGCGCCGCGAAGCCGCCCGTGTTCGACGAGCGCCCGCACGGCGGCTTCTTCACCCAGGACGACATCCGCGAGATCGTCGCCTACGCCGACGCCCGGCACGTGGCCGTCGTCCCCGAGATCGACGTGCCCGGGCACTCTCAGGCCGCCATCCACGCCTACCCCGAGCTGGGCGAGTGCGGACAGATCCCGGTCGGCGACCAGTGGGGCATCTTCGAGGAGGTGCTCGCGGTCACCGACAACGTCCTGGAGTTCTACCGGGGCGTCCTGGACGAGCTGATCGAGCTGTTCCCGAGCACCTACGTGCACGTGGGCGGCGACGAGTGCCCCAAGACCCAGTGGCGGGCGAGCGCGTCCGCGCAGCGGCGGATCAAGGAGGAGGGGCTGGCCGACGAGGACGAGTTGCAGAGCTGGTTCATCCGTCAGCTGGACGAGCACCTGACCTCGCGCGGCCGCCGTCTGGTCGGCTGGGACGAGATCCTGGAGGGAGGGCTAGCGCCGGGGGCGACCGTGATGTCGTGGCGCGGCGAGGAGGGCGGTGTCGCGGCCGCGCGAGCCGGTCACGACGTGGTCATGAGCCCCACCCGCACCTCCTACCTGGACTACCGGCAGTCGGAGTCCGGGGACGAGCCCGTCCCGGTGGGCACGCTGCTGCGGACCGAGGACGTCTACCTGGCCGAGCCGGTCCCCCCGGGGCTGACCGAGCAGGAGTCCGCGCACGTGCTGGGCGCGCAGGTGAACGTGTGGACCGAGCACATCGACACGCCGCGCAGGCTGGACTACATGGTCTTCCCCAGGCTGTCGGCCTTCGCCGAGCAGGTGTGGTCGTCCGGTGAGCGCGACTACGCCGAGTTCGAGCCCCGGCTGAGGCACCACCTGGAGCGGCTCGACGCGGTCGGGGTGGAGTACCGGCCGCTGGACGGGCCGCGCCCGTGGCACACCCGCCCGGGAGTGGTGGGCTGGGGGTGACCCCGGTGTCCCGGGAGCCGGAAACGCTCCCGGGGCTCGGGTGGCTGGAAGCACCGCCGAGGAGGCCCGGGGCCCTACGGCCCGGAAGCCGGGAGAGTCCCCGGGACCTCGAGGACTGAGGGTGCCCCTGGGACCTCGGACGTGGGTGGCGACCGGGCCTCGGATTCCAGGCACTGCCCCGGACACCTCAGAAGTAGGTGGCCGCCATCTCCACGACGGTGTCCTCCTCGTCCACCACCGGCAGGACCCGCCAGCGGTCGAAGGCCGTGCACGGGTGCGAGATCCCGAAGGAGACCAGGTCCCCGGGGCTGACCTCCAGCCCCGGCGGAACCCTCAGGTAGGCGTGGTGGTCGTTGAGGTCGGTCACCTCCATGCCCCCGGCCCCCACGGTGGCCCCGTCCGCGCGGCGCAGGCGGCGCGGCACGGGGAACCCCTGGTCGTGGTTGGCGTCGCGGCGCCCCATGCCGACGATCGCCAGCCCCTCCTCCGGGGTGGAGGTCACCTGGGCCCACAGTTCCAGGGCCCCGGCCAGCGCGTCGGGGCCCTGCGGCAGGCGGCGGTAGGGCGTGGTGCGCCGGTACAGGCCGTCGTCGTGGACCACGTAGGCGCCGCTGCGCAGGATCGGCAGGACGTCCTCGCGGCCGCCGAGCTCCTCGGCGACCAGGTCGAACCACGCGCTGCCGCCCACCGACAGCACCGGCCGGTCCAGGCCGTGCCGGGCGGCCAGCGCCGCGGCGTCGCCGACCAGGTCGCGCAGGAAGCCGCGCACTCCGTCGGCGTCGCCGAGCGACCCCTCGTAACCCGCCACCCCGGCCAGTTCCAGGCCCGGCGCGTCGGCGACGGCCGCGGCCACCGCGAGCAGTTCCTCCCGGGTGCGGCAGCCGGTGCGCCCACCGGGGACCCCCCGTTCGACCAGCACCCGCAGGTGCCGTCCGGCGGAGCGTTCCCCGGGCCGGTCGGCGGCGGCCTCCGCGGCGACCGCCACCCCCTCGGCGGAGTCGGCGTAGAAGAGGAACTCGAAGTCGGGGTCCTCGTCCAGCTCACCGGCCGCCCAGCGCAGCACCCGGCCGTCGAGCAGCTCGTTGGCGAGCAGGATCCGGCGCACGCCGAACCGCCGAAAGTCCAGGACCTGGTTGGCACTGGCGGCGGAGACCCCCCAGGCGCCCGCGTCCAGCTGGCGCTGGATGAGGACCGGCGCCATGGAGGTCTTGCCGTGCGGGGCGAACAGCAGCCGGTGGCGCTCGGCGAAGTCGGCGAGCGCGGCGACGTTGCGCTCCAGCGCGGAGGCGCGCAGCACCATCAGCGGCCAGGTGAACGGGCCGGTGAACAGGTGGTCGCGGCGGGCCGCGAACTCCTCCAGGGGAATCGGGGCGTCCGTCCACCACAGGCCCTTGGTGCGCCAGTCGACGTGTTCCTGGGGGATGGTCAGCCGATCGCTCACGTGGTGTCCGCCTCCTGGTCCGAACGCCCCGTTCCGGAGAGGCCGCGCCGCGGTCTCCCCGGAACGGGGTTCTCGTGTGGGTCGGACCGATCATCCCACCTGGCACCGCCCGGGGCCAGGGAGCGCTCCGGGCGCGGCCCGGGGACGGCGCCCCTCCTGAGGCGGGCGCGGTTCCCGGGCCGACGCGGGTCAGCGGGGCAGGGGCAGCGTGGGGATCCTGACCACCGGCTGGGACCGCTTGGTCTGGGCGGCGATGGCCTCCTGGCCGACGTCGGGGTAGTCGGTGATGAACCCGTCGACCTTCCAGCCCAGGACGGTGTCCATCCGGGAGCGCTCGTTGATGGTGTAGGGCATGATCTCCATCCCCGCCTCGTGGACCCGCTCCACGTAGGCGGCGTCGATGGTGGTGTGGTTGGGGTTGATCATCTGCGCCCAGTCGAACTCGGCGATGCGGCTCTCGGGGACCCGCCCGAGCAGGGCGTGCGGCACGGAGGGGAGCAGGTCCTTGGAGCGCCGCACCGCCTCCCAGTCGAAGCTCTGCACGACGAGGCGGCGGGGCTCACCGGCCAGGTTGGGCTCCAGCCAGGTTCCGCGCTCGGTCAGCTCGTCGGCAATCTCCTGCTCGATGCCGGGGTAGAGCTCGGGCTCCTTGAGCTCCAGGAAGAGGTTGAGGTCCAGCTCCTCCATGCGGTCGAGCCCCTCCGCGAAGGTGGGGACGGCCTCTTCGTCGAAGGAGGGGTCGAACCACTCACCGGCGTCGAGCCTGCGGACCTCCTCCATGGTGAAGTCGCTGACGTCGTAGGAACCGCGGTCGGGGAAGACCTCCTCGACGTCGGTGGTGCGTTCGAGGGTGGTGTCGTGCATGAGGACGAGGACGTCGTCCTTCGTGCGCTGGACGTCGACCTCCACGGTCTCGGCTCCGAGCCGGTCGGCGGCGTCGAGGGCCGCCAGGGTGTTCTCGGGCGCGTGACCGGAGGCTCCGCGGTGGGAGACGGCGATCAGCGGGCGTTCGGATGTCGTGTACTCGATAACTGCGGATCTGGTGACGTCCGACCACCGGGGGTCGGTGTCCTGTGCCGCGGACGATGCGCTCGCGCCGGTGACGACGAAGAACGACACGGCTGCGACGACGATGCCGATGCGCTGCACCGGACCTCCCAAGTGCGCGTGAACTTTCCGGCTGCTTCCTCAGGCTGGGTGCGGATGGTGACCCTGCGGTTACCGTCTGCGGAGCAGCCGGTGATCCGCCGCCCATCATCTGGTGATGTGTCCGGCAGTTCGACGACATTCTCACTTAATGCATCCATTTGGTCACTTCATGTACGTTTTTTGACCCCTGGGCCCATGGGTGATTACTCAGAGGCTGCGAACATCACTATGAGTAGTCGATGGGAAGGAACACTCATGCGCAAGCACCACAAGAGGTGGGTCGCGCTGCTCGGCGCCGCCGCGATCGCGTCGTCGGGGCTGGTCGGTCTCCCCGGGGCGGTGGCGGCCGACGAGAAGGACATGCGGACGCTGACGTGGCCGGAGATCAGCCAGGGCGTCTCCTCGTACGGCCTGGACGGCTACGAGATCGGTTATCTGCCCGCCGGACTGGAGCGGCACGGGATACACGCCTCGACCACGACCGACCGGCTGGGCAACAGGCAGTCGCAGCTGTCCTGGATGCGCGGACCGGACCAACTGCTCGGCAGGGTCTCGATCCTGCGCTCGGACAGCATGCAGCAGCTCGACGACCTGCGCGAGCGCCGGTACGGCCACCTTCCCGAGAGGACCCTGGAGCGCTTGGAGTCGGGCGAGGCGCTGCGCAGTGAGGCCTACCTGTCCCCGGAGACCGGCGACCTGTTCTGGCTCGACGAGCCGGGCGTGGCCGTGGCCCTGTACCTCCAGCCGGACAAGTGGAACAGCGGTGAACTGGTCAGGATGGCGGAGTCGCTGACCAGGAGGGAGGAGGCGCCCGCGGAGGGGTCCGGTTCCGAGGGGACCGGGACGGAGGAGCCGACGACCGAGGAGCCCGCGCAGGACGACCCGAACGCGGAGGAACCCGCGCAGGAGGGGTCCGGCGGGGAGGCGGGCGGCGCCGAGGGGTCCGGCGGTGCGTCGGATGGCACCTCGGGTGGAGGCTCCGGCGGCGAGACCGGTACCGAGACGGCGCAGGAGGAGCCCGCCGGGGCGGGCGGGAGTACGCAGGAGCCCGCGGGTTCGGTGTCCGAACCGACCGGTGAGAAGGGGAAGGAGGCGCAGGAGCCCACCGGGGCGGGCGGGAGCGCGTCCTCCGCGGACGGGACCGCCGACGGGACTCCGGTGGACACCTCCCCCATCGGGCGGCCCGAATCTCCGGAGACCCCCGAGGCCACCGAAACCTCCGAGGCCTCCGAGGCCTCACAGACCCCTGAGACCCCGTCCGAACAGGGTGGAGAGGCCGCGCAGGAGCAGCCCGCCGTCGAGGGGGGCGCGCAGGAGGCACCGGCGGAGGCCGGAGGGACCGCGGGTTCCGAGCAGCCCGAGGCGACCCGCGTCCGGATGGCCAAGGAGTGCGTCGTCAGCCGGTTCGTGAGCCTCGATACCGGCGAGACCCGCCTGGGCGAGATGACCCCGGCCAGCACGGAGTTCGTGGAGCGGGCCCTGGCCACGGAGCGGCTCGGCGACGGGGATCTCGACCGCCTGCTGGCCACCGTCTGGTACTACGGCGACGAGGGCGTCAAGACCGGCGCCGTCGAGCACTGCGCCGAGGACGTCGAGATGTCGCGCACCGAACTGGAGGAGCTCATCTTCGACCTCGGCGAGATGATCGCCGTGCTCGTGGAGGAGGCCGAGAAGCACGACGCCACGCACGGGGAGAACGTGGCGCGCACGCTGGAGGAGGTGAACTCCACCCTGCCCGTGGAGGTGGACTCCACCGCGGTCATGGACCCGATCGGCGCCCAGGAGTGGGCCGAACTGGCGGACTCCCTGCCGTGGAGCTTCCCGGCCGGGTCCTCCTGAGCACCGCGTCCTCCGGTCACGGGACGGTGGCGGTCGGAGGGCAGCACGATGCGGGCGGGCCCTGAGGGCCCCCTACATCCAGTCAACCCGGGGCCGGGCGCACGCACCAGCCCCGGGTTCTTCCTGTGGACAACGCCGTACGGACCTCCCCCGGCCAGGCGCCCGTCCCGCCGGTGCCGTGCGCCCCGCCCTCCTCCAAGCACCGGACACCGCTCCGCCCCGCACACCACCTCCCACTCCCGTCCCCGCACACTGCCCTCCCACACAAACCAGACATCGACCCCTTCATGTGGACAACCCATGATGTACCGTCACCTCAGGCCCGCGTCCGGGTGACCACGGTCACCCTCTCGGCCTCCGCGTCCCCACCGGGGGCAGGCCCGGACCGGACCGCGGTGGCGACCCCGCCACCACCGCTCCCCGAGGAGGACCCGCTCAGATGCCCCCCGGTTTCACCACCCGCCCCCAGCTCCGCGGCGACTTCGGCATGGTCGCCTCCACCCACTGGCTGGCCAGCGCCACGGGCATGTCCCTGCTCGAACGCGGCGGCAACGCCTTCGACGCCGCCGTCGGCGCGGGGTTCACCCTCCAGGTGGTCGAGCCCCACCTCAACGGCCCCGGCGGCGAGGTGCCCGTCGTCTTCCAGGCCGCCGGGGGCTCCCCCCGTGTCCTGTGCGGCCAGGGCGTCTCCCCCGTCGCGGCGACCATCGACGCCTTCGCGGGCATGGACCGCGTCCCCGGCAGCGGCGTGCTCGCCGCCACCGTTCCCGGCTCCTTCGACGCCTGGATGCTGCTGCTGCGCGACCACGGAACCATGACCGTCCGCGACGTGCTCGACCACGCCATCGGGCTGGCCGAGCGCGGCTACCCCGTCCTGGACCGCATCGCCGCCGCCGTCGAGGCCCTCACCCCCGTCTTCTCCCGGCACTGGGCCGGTTCGGCCGCCGTCTACCTCCCGCACGGCGCCGCGCCCCGCCCCGGCTCCCGGCTGCGCAACCCCGCCCTGGCCGCCGCCTACCGGCGGATCGTCGCCGAGGCCGAGGGCGCCGGAGGCGACCGCGAGGCGCAGATCGAGGCGGCCCGGCGGTCCTGGTCGCAGGGCTTCGTCGCGCAGGCGGTCGGGGACTTCCTGTCCTCCCCCGTCCCCAGCGGCACGGGCGAGCCCCAGCGGGCCCTGCTCACCGCGCAGGACATGGCCGACTGGAGCGCCTCCTACGAGGAGCCCGCCAGCACGGCCTACGGCGCCCACACCGTGCACAAGACCGGCCCGTGGGGACAGGGGCCCGTCATGCTCCAGCAGCTGCGCCTGGCCGAGGCCCTGGGCACCGGCCGCGACGTGCTCGACGGGGTCAGCGCCGACTTCGTGCACGGGGTGACCGAGGCGGCCAAGCTCGCCTTCGCCGACCGCGAGGCCTGGTACGGCGACCCCGACTTCGGGGACGTCCCCCTCAAGGAACTGCTGGGCGCCGACTACGCCGCCCGCCGCGCGGCGCTGGTCGACGGGACGCGCGCCAGCATGGAGCAGCGCCCCGGCGCCGTCGGCGGCCGCACGCCCTTCGAACCGCCGCTGTACGTGCCGGGCCACACTCCCGGCGACCGCACCACGGGCGAGCCCACGGTACGCCAGGACGCCGTCGCCAACCCCGCCGACCTGCGCGGGGACACCTGCCACGTGGACGTCGTGGACGCGTGGGGCAACATGGTCTCGGCCACGCCCAGCGGCGGCTGGCTCAGCAGTTCGCCGGTCATCCCCGCCCTCGGCTTCCCGCTGGGCACCCGGGCGCAGATGTTCTGGCTCGACCCGGCCTCCCCCAACGCCCTGGCGCCCCGCAAGCGCCCCCGCACCACCCTGTCCCCCACCCTGGTCACCAGGGAGGACGGCCAGGCCGTGCTGGCGATCGGCACCCCGGGCGGCGACCAGCAGGACCAGTGGACGTTCACCGCCCTGCTGCGGATCCTCAACGGGATGGAGAACCTCCAGGAGGTCCTGGACACCCCGATGTTCCACACCACCGCCTTCCCCAGCTCCTTCCACCCCCGCGAGACGGTTCCGGGCGGAGTGGTCGTGGAACCGGGCGTGGGCGCGGAGGTCATCGAGGAGCTGCGTCGGCGCGGCCACCGGGTGCAGGTCGCCCAGGAGTGGTCGCTGGGGCGCCTGGCGGCGGTGGCCCGCGATCCGGAGACCGGCGAGCTGCGCGCCGCCGCCGACGCGCGGGCTTCGCAGGGATACGCGGTCGGCCGTTGAACCGGCTCTGAACTGCGCGGAACCGGAGGAAGACGAAACGGCACGGAACGCGGTACGGCGTTGAGCGGGATGCGCGGCGGAGGGGGATTGACAGCGCTTACCTGCATTGATCTGGCCTCTTGCCAAATCGCCCGGTCACTGCTTATGTAGACCCTGTGCGACGGCACTCCGGGAAAGCTCCCGACCGCGTTCCGTCAGAACTCAATACCACCACATCAGGGCTCGTGCGCTGTCTCCCCCTCCCTCAGTGACGGCCCTGTTCCCCCTCCTGACCGAGGCCTGCCCTCCCCTCCCGGCTGGGTTTTTCGGACAAGGAGAAACGAGCGGGCCGTGGTACCACCGGCGCGGTGGTACCACGGCCCGTCTCGTGTGCGCGGCCGGGCCGTGCGGCGTCAGGTGTTGACGCGCACGGCTCCGGCGTAGTTGGCGGTGCGTACCTGGGTGACGCGCACGTCCAGTCCGGTGCGCGGCGCCTCCAGCATCATGCCCTCGCCCAGGTAGATGGCCACGTGCGAGATGTAGTCGGGCGCGGTGGGGTCCGTGCGCCAGAACAGCAGGTCGCCCCGCTGGAGGTCGTCGAACTCCACGCGCTGTCCGGCGTTCCACTGGTCGTGGGTAACCCTCGGGATGGACACGCCCGCCTCGGCGAAGGCCCACTGGAGCAGGCCCGAGCAGTCGAAACCGCCCTCCGGGGTCTCACCGCCCCAGACGTAGGGGACACCCAACTGGCTCTCGGCGTTGTCGATGACCTGCTCGATGACCGAGGGGGCCACGGCCTCGCCCTCGACCAGCGGCTCGGGCGAGTCGGCGACGAGTTGGAGGGAGACGTCCTCGCCGAGGGCCTCGGCCAGGGCCTCGTGCAGCTCGGCCAGGTCGGCTTCGGGCGCCGAGACCACCAGGGCGTTGCCCCTGGGCATGCCCAGCTCGGCGGCGCGCTCGCGGGAGACCAGCGCGTCGATCCCGGAGATGCCGGAGGTGGCGTGTGTCCACACCTCCACGGGGACCTCTCCGTGCCCGCCCGCGACGGTGACCTCGCGGCCGACCTCCAGCTCGCGCTCGGTGCCGACGTCGTTGGACAGGGCGATGTGGCCCTCCGCGACGCCCTGCCAGATCTCGTCGGACTCGGCCGAGGGCTCGGGGGCGTGGTTGCGGAAGCTGGAGGGGCTGACGCCGAGCACCGAGGTGGGTTCGCCCTCGATCTCGACACGGGCGGCGTCCACGGTCAGGACGCTCTCGACGCCCTCGATCCCGCGGACCGCGTCGACGGCCTCGCGCGGCAGGGCGCGGGGGGCGACCGCGAAGTACTCGGTGCTGCGGGCCTCGCGGAAGGGGGCGACGTAGGCGTCGCGCCGCAGTTGGGAGTCGGAGACCTCGGGGGACTGCTCGGACGTCTCCTGCCGGGGGTCGGTGCCGCCGGAGGTTCCGGAGGAGAGCTGTTCGCTGATGGGGGGACGGTCCTCGACCACCGGCTCCGCCCAGGCCGGGGTGGTCCCGAAGGCGGTGAAGGCGACGGCGAAGGCGGCCGTGGTTCCCGCACACGTTCTCAAGCGGCTCCGCACGGGGGGATCTCACCTTTCTGTGAGTGAGCCGACCGGGGTGTGGGGGACCCCTGCGGCGTACGGCCTGTTGCTGGTTTTACACTTTCCGGATCCAAGAATGGGCGTACCGGGACGAGTTTGCAAGAAGCCCACGCCGTCCGATACCGGACCGCCACCCTGTGCTCACCCGATGTTCCTCGTCACCACGGGGGCCAGCGGGAAGCGCACCGGGGTGTCCCCGAAGAGGGTGGCGCGGGTCGTGGCCTCGGCCTCGGCCACCGCGCGCACCGCCTCCCCGGCCAGGTCGGCGGGCACGTGCAGCACGACCTCGTCGTGGACGAAGAAGACGATCCCCGCACCCTCGGGCATGTCCGGCAGGCGCTGGCGCAGCGAGGCGAGCAGGACCAGGGCCCACTCGGCGGCGGTGGCCTGGACGACGAAGTTGCGGGTGAACCGGCCCTGGGCCCGGCGGCGGCGCTCGCCGCCGGGCCCGGAGACGGCGGCGGACCAGGCCTCGGGGGCGGGCGAGGTGCGCCCCAGCCAGGAGCGGACGATGCCGCCGCCCTCGCCGGTGCGCGCGGCGGAGTCCACGTACTCCAGGGCGCGCGGGTAGAGGCGGCGCATGGTGGCCAGCAGGGGCGCGGCGTCGCCGGAGGTCTGGCCGTACATGGCCGAGAGCATGCCGATCTTGGCGCGGTCGCGGTCGCCGCCCACGTGCACGGCCAGGCGTGCGTACAGGTCCTCCTCCGCGGCCGCGGCGGCCAGGGCGTCGTCGCCGGAGACGGCGGCGAGCACACGGGGTTCGAGCTGTCCGGCGTCGGCGCGGACGAGGACCCAGCCCGGGTCGGCGTGGACCGCCCCGCGCAGCGACCTGGGGATCTGGAGGGCGCCGCCGCCCCGGGTGGCCCAGCGACCCGACACCACGCCGCCGACCACGTAGTCGGGGTGGAAGCGCCCGAGGACGGTCCCGTCCGGACCGGGGCGCCTGCGCACCCAGGTGTCCAGCCACGCCCAGCCGTTGGCGGAGTGCAGGCGGGAGAGCTCCTTGTAGCGCAGCAGGAGCGGAACGACGGGGTGGTCGATCCTCTCCAGGACCCAGGAGCGGGTGGAGTCGACGGGATGGCCGATCCACGCCATGGCCCGCAGCACCTGCGCGGGGGAGTCGGGGTTGACCTCGCGGCCGACGGCCTCGCCGATGCGGGCGGCGAGGTCGGCGAGGACGGGCGGGCGCTGTCCGGACGGGGGCCGGGGGCCGAGGAGTCCGGTGAGGATCTCGTCGTGGACGTCGGGCCGCCAGGGCAGGCCGTCGTGGCTCATCTCCGCGGCGGCCAGTCCCCCGGCCGACTCCACGGCGGCGAGCAGGCGCATGCGGCCGGGGGCGGAGTCGGGGAGTTCCGCGAGGCGCCGCAGCTGGTCGGCGTGCACCTCGACCAGGGCGGCGAGGCGGTCGGTGCCCGGGGGCAGGGTGGAGCGGTCGGCCTCGAAGAGCGCGGGCTGGGAGTGGGAGGTGCCGCCCTCGCCGAGGGGGCGCACGGGGTCGTCGGGAACGGGAAGCTGGTGCAGGCGGGCCCAGGCGGCACCCAGGGAGCAGGCCTCGCCGTGGCGGGCGTGGTAGCCCAGGAGCAGGGCCTCGGTGAGCGCGGCGTCGTGGCAGCGCGAGACCCGCACCCCGGCGCGGACGAGGTCGGGGTAGACGTCCTCACCGGCCGACCACACCCAGCGGGGCGGCTGGGAGCGGGCGTGCTCGGCCTCGCGCACGGCGGCGGCGAGGTCGCCGACGCGGCGGATCGGGCCGGGGGCCTCGTCCAGTTCCTGGAGCCAGCCGCCGCCCTCGCCGTCGGCGACCACCGCGATCCGCATTCTTCCCAGTGTGTCGCCTTCCTGCGACAGTTCCCCGGATTCGCGCTTCTGTACGGGCTTCGCGCCGGTTCTCGGCCAGCATGGAGCCATGACGGCCACGCCCTTGTCCGAAGTCCGCAACCGCATGTCCGACACCAAGCACGGGGAGGCGGTCGCGGTTCTGGTCGCCCCTGGCGCTCTGGAGGCGTTGGAGGAGACCTTCGACGTCCTGACAAGTCCCAGCCTCCTCCTCCAGCTGGGAGAGTCCCGGGCCGCTCTGGAGGCGGGCGACGCGCTGGACGCCGACGAACTCGCCGCCCTGATGGCGCGACGGAAGAGCCGGGCGTGAACGACGGGGACCGTAGGGACCGCCGGCCGATCGAGCACCGGGCCGACGCCTACCGGCCCCGCGGTACCCCGGGGCGAACCACGTTGGCCAGCCGCTCACCGGCGGCCCAGCGGGCGAGCTGGGCGTCCATGAAGGCGCGGGCCCGCGGGTAGAACGCGGCCGAACCGCCCGCGATGTGCGGGGTGAGGAACACGCCGGGGGCGCTCCACAGCGGGTGGTCCGCGGGCGGGGGCTCGGGGTCGGTGACGTCGAGGGCGGCCCGCACCCGGCCCTTCTCCGCCAGCAGTGCGCCGGTGTCCAGGACCGGGCCGCGGCCCACGTTGACCACGAGCGCGTCGTCGCGCAGCAGGGCGAACTCGCGGGCGCCGAACAGGCCGCGGGTGGCCTCGGTGAGCGGGGTGACCAGGACGACGATGTCGGCCCCGGGCAACAGGGCGTGCAGTTCGTCCACGCCGTGCACGCCCTCGTCCGGACGGGCACGGCTGGCCACACGCACGACCTCGGCCTCGAAGGGCAGCAGGCGGCTCTCGACGGCCTGGCCGATGCTGCCGTAGCCGACGATCACCACGCGCGAGTCGGCCAGGGAGCGCAGCTGGGCGGAGCCCCAGTGGTGCTCCCTCTGCGCGAGCGCCCACCGGGGCAGGTCCCGCTGGGCGGCCAGGATGAGCGCGAGGGCGTGCTCGGCGGTGCTGGCGTCGTGGAGGCCTCGCCCGTTGCACAGGGTCACCCGGTCCGGCAGCAGCGGGAGCACCTGCTCGTACCCGGCGGAGAGGAGCTGGACGACCTCCAGCGACGGCATCCGCGCGATCATGTCGAGCCGCGCGTCGACACCCTGGGTGGAGGGGGTGTAGGGCACCTGGTAGAAGGTGACCTCGTCCAGTCCGCCGTCGGGCGCCGGTCCCCCCGCGTAGAGGTCCACGGTCAGGGAGTCCGGGGCGTTGTCCCTGTTCTGCTCCCACTGCACCAGCGTTCGGCCGCCCATGTCGCGCCGTCCTTCCCCTCGGTCTGTCTCAGGCGCCACCCTAGCGTCCTGGCCGGAACCGTTTCGGGTGTGGTGTGCGGGTTCTCCTCGGTGATCTCGCCCTTGGTGGCGCTGGGGACCGCCGACCGCGCCTCCAGGAGCAGGATCATCCCTGGCGCGCACCGGCGAACCTTCGCGGTCACCGTGCCCACGGGGACCGGTTCAGCCGGTGGCGCGGGTGAGTTCGTAGCAGGCGATGGCCGCCGCGGCGGTGACGTTGAGGGAGTCGACGTCGCGGTCGGCCATGGGGATGTGCACCCGGGCGGTGGCCCGCTCCAGCCAGCGGGAGGAGAGCCCGTCGCCCTCGGTGCCGAGCAGGAGGCCGACCCGGTCGCCGGGCGCGAGGGCGGCCATGGCGTCGCGCAGGGGCAGGGAGCCCTCCCCCGGCGTGAGCGCCATGAGGTGGAACCCGGCCGCGCGCAGGATGTCCAGACCGCCGTACCAGTCGTCCATGCGGGTGTGGGGCAGGGTGAAGACGGCGCCCATGGACACCTTGACCGCGCGCCGGTACAGGGGGTCGGCGCAGCGGGGCGCGAGCACGATCGCGTCCACGCCCAGACCGGCGGCGCTGCGGAAGATGGCGCCCACGTTGGTGTGGTCCACCAGGTCCTCCAGGACCACGATGGTGCGCGCACCGGCCAGGACGTCGTCGAGCGAGGGCAGGGCGCGGCGGTGGAAGGCGGCCAGCGCGCCGCGGTGCAGGTCGAAGCCGACGAGCCGCTCGGCGGTGTCCTCCTCGACCACGTACAGCGGTGCGGAGGAGGCGGCGACCACGTCGTCGAGCGCCTCGGCGCGGCGTTCGGTGAGCAGGAAGCTGCGGGGCTCGAACCCCGCCGCGGCGGCCCGGCGGATGACCTTGTCGCCCTCGGCCATGAACAACCCGTACTCGGCCTCCAGGTGGCGGCGCAGGTTCACGTCGCGCAGGCGGGTGTAGTCGGCCAGGCGCGGGTCCGCGGGGTCACTGACCTTGATGACGTCCATGGGGGACGATTATCGCCGGTCCGCGGAGGTCATGAGCCGAGGAGGCCTTCGGCCGGGGAGAACCCGGTCCGCGGAGCGAAGGCCCCGGACCCGAGGCCGTCCACAGGGACGGCGGGGGGCTGGTGGCGCGGTCGGCGGCGCGGCAGACTGGAGAACGGGGGGACCACCCCCTCCTGTCGGCGGCGCGTGGCGCCCCCGTCAACGAGCGTACGTCCGCGCCACCGCGTCCGAAAGCCCCGATCGCGGCCTGTGGACAAGCGTTCCGCGGACGAGCATCCTGTGGACAAGCGTCCCGTGGACACGGGGGCACCCGGTCCAGCGTCGCCGTCCGTCAGCTGATCTGCTCGGTGAGGGCGCGCAGGCGCTGCCAGCGCGCCTCCTCGCAGGAGCCCTTGCGGGTGAGCGTGGTCTCGATCTCCTGGCCCTCCCAGGTGCCCACGATGGTGGCCTCCTGGGGCCCGTACACCTTGTCGGTGCACACGGTTCCCTCGCGAACCTCGGTGAACAGCAGCGCGCTGCCCGTGTTGACGGCCTCCGTCGGCTCCGTGTCGCCCTCGGCGCCTTCGCCGTCCCCGTCCTCGGCGCCGCCCTCGGCGTTGACCGACTCCTCCTCGACGGTGACCGGCTCGCCGGTGTCGGCGTGCAACTCCTCCGCGGCCCGGGCCAGCTCGGCGCAGGCGGCGGGGTCCTCCTCCAGGTTCCCGGTGCACATCAGCGTCTGCACCCAGGCGCGTCCGCGGTCGCTCACCTGGACCTGGAGACGGCCGCTCGGCCCCTCCTCCACGACTTCCTCGGGCTCGTCCGCGTCGGGGGCCAGGTCCGGGGTCATCGCGGTGGTGGCCTGCACGTCCCGCTGGTCCGGCGGCAGCATCGACGGGCCGACGATCGCCCCGTAGGCGACCGCGCCGAGGCAGCACGCTCCGGCGAGCATGGCGGTGCCGAGAGTGCCTCGGCTCCGGTGTTCACGATGCGATGGGGACATGCCAAAAACCCTCGGGGGTCGGTGTCATGGAACGTCCACTGGGGGGCGTGGGCTGAGTGTGGACGCGGGGCCTAAGCCTAGCGGGGAGCGCCGAGTGGCCCTTGACGGGCACGGTAACAAAGCGATCACCCTGGTCGGGACGGGAAGGGCTTCCTCTCGTGCATTACCAACGAGTAAGGTCCTGGAAAAGTGTCGTTCGCGCCTCATGGTGTGGTTGTTCGTCCTCCATCCCGTGTGACGCCGTCGGATGCGCGGGGGTTCGCACCTCCCTCCGCGGGTGTGCCATATCACCGCGGGGGCGCTGCGCCGCCCCGCCCCGTGTGCCTGCATTGACCCCCCGGAGTGCCCGTGCCCAGTGGACGCCACCGACAGGACTCACCGACCGCCGCGAAGACCCGCCGTGCGGTCGCGTCGCCGCTGGGAACCACCGCGATCGCCGTCGCCCTCATCGCGGTGGCCGCGATCGCGGTACCCGTCGGACTCGACATGCTCGGCTGCGGCGACACCCGCTACCTGCGCGTGTCGGCGACCCAGAGCATCGCGCCCGTACTCCGCGAGGCCGCGGGCGAGTTCAACGACGAGCGCCCCAGCTACGACGGCGAGTGCGTGTACGCGCAGGTGGACGAGATCGCGCCGCACCGCATCATGACCGCCCTGTCCGGCGGCCGCGCGGGCGACTCCACCATCTCCCCGCACGTGTGGGTGCCCGAGTCCTCGGCCTGGGTCGAGCTGACCCGTGTCTCCGGGAGCGGCACGCACCGCATCGACACCGACCCACCCTCGCTGGCCAGCTCACCGGTGGTCCTGGCCTCGCCGCGGGGCACCGAGGGCATGCCCGAGCCCGACGAGGCCGGTTGGCCCCTGGTCCTGCCCGACGAACGCGAACGCCCCCTGGTGATGGTCGACCCCAACCGGGGCGCCGACGGTATGGCCGTCATGCACGCGGTCCGCCGGCACCTGGGCACCGGTGACGACGCCGACACCGCCATGACCGACTTCGTGCGCGACGTGCAGCTCGACAGCGCGTTCGGCGAGATCGACCTCGACACCTTCTACACCTCCGGTCACACCGGTGGCGGGAGCGGCGGGGAAGGCGCCGGAGGGCGCGTAGACCCGCTGATCGCCGTTCCCGAGCAGGCGGTGGTGTCCTACAACGCCGACCGCGCGGAGTCCGCGCCGCTGTTGGAGGCCCACTACCCGACCGAGGGCACCGTCAGCCTCGACTACCCCTACGTCACCACCACCGACGCGGCCTCTCTGCGGTCCGCGGCCGCCGACCTGTACGAGGTGCTGCGCCAGGACTCCTACCGCGCCCGACTCCGGGATCTCGGCTTCCGCGACCCCGGCGGCACCCTGTCCGGTGAGGCCGGTGCGAACGCCGACGGGTTCGGTGTGACCGCCGAGGAGCCGCCCACCCACGACGACCTGACCGGGGACGCCCTGCTGGCATCGGTCACCGACTGGAACCGGCTGTCGATGCCCAGCCGCACCCTGGTGCTCGCCGACACCTCCGCGAACATGGCGGAGGACCTCGACGGGGGCCCGACCCGGATGGAGGTCGCCCAGCAGGCGGCGCTCACGGGCCTGTCGCTGTTCCCCGACGAGACCGACATGGGTCTGTGGCTGATGTCGGACGAGAACGCGAGCGGACGCGACGAGGCCGCGGACATGCATCCCCTGGGCGAGACGGAAGAGGGCGACACCGCCACCCGCCGCCGGGAGCTCATCGGGGTGGCCGAGGGGATCGCCGTCCGAGGCGGCGGCTCGCGCCTCTACGACAACATCCTGGCCGCCTACGACCGGGTGCAGGACGACTACGACGAGGACAAGATCAACAGCGTCATCCTGCTCACCGCCGGGCAGGACGAGGGGTCCAGCGACATCACGCACGCGGACCTGGTGGCGGCGCTCCAGGACCGCTTCGATCCCGAGCGGCCGGTCAGCATGTTCATCATCGCCTTCGGGTCGCGTGAGCAGCAGGTCGCGGAGGAGGAGCTGCGGCGGATCGCGGCCGCCACCAGTGGCTCGCTGTTCGTCACCGACGACCCCGACGAGATCGGCGACATCTTCCTCAGTTCCATCTCACGGCGTCTCTGCGTGCCCAACTGCGACAGCTGACGACCAAGGCCCTTTTTCCGACCGGTGCGGTCTCGATTGGGTATCGGAATCGAATTTCGTTCCGTCTCGTCCGGAAAGGAGAACGCGGGGGAAACGGACGGAATCCCCGAGGTGATCGGCGCTGTGCCCGGGTTCACACCGGCGGAGCCCCGACAGCGCCAACGTGAGAGCGGCACGGTCGGCATTCACCCGGTCTGGACTGTTGAGTACCGTTTCCCACCAGTAACACCCCCCTGTACGCCCCGTCCGTACACCACCCGTGAGGAAAGCTGTGGGACGTCACCGCGGAAGATACGCAGAAGAACCCTCCGGCAGATCCAGACGCCGTCGCGGCCGCGGCGGCGCCTTCGCCGCACTGGCCGCCGCGCTGGTGATCGTGGTCGGTCTCGCCGCGGTGGGCGTCTACGTGTTCGGCCGGTCCGACGGCTGCGGCGGCTCCGACATCGCGCTGGACGTCGCGGTCAGCCCCGAGCTCGCCCCTGCCCTGACCGACGTCGCCTCCGACTTCAACGCGGAGGAGCACCAGGTGGACGGGAGCTGCGTACAGGTACAGGTGCGCCAGGTCGACTCCGCCAACGTCGCCTTCGGCATCACCGGCGCGGGCGCCACCATGGGCGACACCGAGTCCGACGTGTGGATCCCGGACTCCTCCCTGTGGCCGCGCCTGGTCCAGAGCCAGGCGGGCGACGCCGTCATCACCGAGACCGGCACCTCCGTGGCCCGTTCGCCGCTGGTTCTGGCCGAACTCGCCGAGTTCGCCGACGAGAACTCCCCGAGCAGCTGGGCGGAGGTCGTGCCCACCACCGCCCCGGGCCAGGAGTCCGGGCGCACCGTCCGCGTGGTCGACCCCGCCCGCAACGCCACGGGGCTGGGCACCCTCTACCTCCTGCACGACGCGCTGGAGGAGGCCAGCCCCGACACCGCCACGTTCAACGCGCAGATGACCGCGGCCCTCCAGGCCCTGCACCGGGGAGCGTCCTCGGACGAGGAGGCCGCCTTCCTCGCCCTCAGCGGCGGCGCCGCCGAGGCCCCGCCCATGATGGTGATGTCGGAGCAGGCCGTGTGGCGCTACAACGCCGCCCACGGGGACGTCCCCGCCCAGGCCGGCTACATGGGGGGCGGCACCTACTACCTCGACTACCCCTACGTCGTGCGCAGCGAGGAGAGCGGCATCACCCGCGCCGCCGAGGAGTTCCGCGACGCGGTGCGCGGCGAGGACGCGCGGACCCGGCTGCTCGCGGAGGGCTTCCGCGGCCCCGAGGGGCAGATCGACGCCTCCGTGCTCACCGAGGAGGTCGGCTTCGCCGCGGAGCCGCCCACCGAGCTGCCCACGCCCGCGGCGGACTCGATCACCGGGCTGATCCGCACCTGGAACCAGCTCAAGATGGACTCCCGTGTGCTGGCGATCGTGGACATCTCCGGCTCGATGCTGGCCGAGGTGCCCGGAACCGGGATGACCCGCATGCAGGTGACCAGCGCCGCCGCCACGCAGGGCCTGGAGATGTTCACGCCCAGTTCGGAGCTGGGCCTGTGGGAGTTCTCCACCAACGTCAACAACGACCTGCACTACCAGGAGATCGCGCCGATCCGCGAGCTCCAGGCGGCCGCCGACGACGGCACCGCGCACCGGGACGTCCTGGCGGGCGCGCTGGCCTCGCTCCAGCCCCTGCCTCAGGGGGACACGGCGCTGTACGAGACCTACCTGGCGGCCTACCAGGAGATGTCCCGTACGTACCAGCCGGACCGGACCAACGTCATCCTCATGCTGACCGACGGCGACAACGACAACCCCGGCGGTCTGGGGCTGGACGAGCTGATGACCCAGATCGAGTCCCTGGCGAGCCCGTCGCGGCCGATCCCGGTCATCACGATCGCGTTCGGACCGGACGTGCAGAACCTGGAGCCGCTCCAGGAGATCGCCGCGGCCACCGGCGGCGCCGCCTACATGACCGAGGACCCCACCGAGATCGGTGAGATCTTCCTCCAGGCGTTCTCCCTGCGGATCTCCGAGGACACCGAGCAGACCGAGGGCGCCGAGCAGACCACGGAGTAGCCCGACCGGTGTCCGGGCCCGCGGCCCGGACGCCTCCCCTTTCCCACGCGGCTCCGGCCCCTTCCCATGGGACTGCGACGGACGGTGACAAGTCCCTGTCCTCCGGGTGAGGGGCTCTGGACTTCTCCGTGGCGTTGGCGTACTCAGAGAGGAGTCGGGGGTGCTCCCGCGGTGCCGGGGGCCCGGAACACGACGACCGGATGGGGGAAGGCCATGACGGAGGCGTGGATGCCCGGCGCCGAGAGGTTCGGCGGTGGGACGAGCACCCGGACACCCCCCGGGATCGGCGCTCCGCGCGCCGTGTGGACGGTGACGGGATCGGACCCCGGGTCCTGGTCCGCGCGCGAGGAGGCGCAGCGGCTGGTGAACGAGGAGCGCGCGGCGCACCTGGTGTGGAACCCGCTGACCGGCGACGTGGTCCAGACCCTGGCCGCGACCTGCCGCGGGCGCCTGCACCTGGGCAGCACCCGCCAGTACGAGCTGTACCTCGACCACGGCCGCGAGGGACGGGTGTGCCTGGTGGTGGCGGTGGTGTCCTCGTGGGAGGTCCCCTTCACCGAGGGCCCGATGCGCGGTCTGTCCCCGATCCTGACGTGGCTGGACTCCTGGGGGGTGGAGCGGGTCTGGCGCGCGGACTCTCCGGGACCGGCGGCGGAGACCGTGGGGGCGAGGAGCACGGAAACGAGGACCACGGTGACAGGGACCGCGGAGGCGAGGACCGCGGAGGCGGCGGCACACGCCGCGACGGCGCCGCACGCCGCCGAGACCACGCGTGCGGCACTGACGGCGCGCGCGTGGGCCAGGGGCGGGCACTTCGGACACGACCAGGTCCCCGGCTCCTCCGCCAAGGGCCCCGGAAGGCTGGACACCGCGCGGTTGTTGGCCACCGGCCTCGTCCCGCCGCCGAGCGGTCCGATCGCTCCCGCCGAGCCGCGGTCCTCCGCGATGAGGTGAGTACGCGACGGCGGGAGAAAAATGGTCCAGGTGTTCTGACCACCGGTAATCGGACACCACTGGTTCATCGCCGTTCCGCAACCCTTTAGTCTGTCGCCCATGGGTGGATCTATCGAGCCGGGTTGGTACGCGGACCCGCAGGGCGACGCGCAAACGCTCAGATGGTGGAACGGCAGCGAGTGGACACGGCATACCCGTTCCCTGAGCGAACTCCGGGGCGGTGGCGATCCGGGTGAGGAGGAGGCCGCGACCACCCACCTGGGCGGATCCGGACAGGGCGCCCCCGCCTCCGGCGAGGAGGACCCCGGAACGGTGCGGCTGGGCCCCTCCCAGTCGCAGTCGCAGTCGGCGGCACCGATCGACGACGAGCCCAGCACCATGCGAATCAACCCCGCCTGGGCGCAGGGATCCCCCCAGCAGGACACCACCCCGCCGTCCCCCCAGCCCCCGATCGACGACGAGCCCAGCACGATGCGGATCAACCCCGCCTGGGCGCAGGGTTCCTCCCCTTCCGATTCTCCTTCCTCCCCCGCCTCACCGCCCTCCGGCGCCCCCGTCGACGACGAACCCAGCACCATGCGCATCAACCCGTCCTGGGCGCAGGGCGGCGATGATGAGGAGCCCACCGCCGACCTGGGCGGCACGGGCGCCACGATGCGCGTCGACCCGGCCGACCTCCCGGGCCGCGGCGGTGGCCCCGGGTCGGACGACGGACAGGACGGTCCCGGGGCGACCATGCGGGTCAGCCCGTCCGACCTCCCCCGGCGCGACGAGGACGAACTGCCCACCGCCGACCTCACCGACGACGAGATCCCCACGTCCAACCTGACCGACGACGACCTGGGTGGGGAGGCGCCGCGCACCGCGGTGTTCGACCCGGGTGGTCCCGGCGTTCCCGATGCTGCTGGTGCTCCCGGGTCGGCTGGGTCGGCGGGATCCCCGGGTGAGGCCCCGCGCACCGCGGTGTTCGACCCGGGCGACCCCGCGCTCCCGGGCGGCGGGACCTCCGGCACGGCCGTGTTCGACCCGGGCGACCCGGCCTTCTCCGGAAGCGGGGCCTCCGGAGGCGGGACCGCCGGTACCGCGGTGTTCAACCCCTCGGGCGGCGAGCACTCCGGAACCGCCGTGTTCGACCCGGGCGACCCCGCCTTCTCCGGAGGCACGGACGAGGGGGACAGGAAGGGCGGCAAGTTCAACAAGTTCCTGGGCAGCCTCAAGGAGGGCTGGTCCGACCTGTCCGAGGAGCGCAAGGAGCAGCGCCGCCACTTCGAGGAGGAGGCCGCCAAGCGGCGCGAGGAGGAGCGGATCCGCAGGGAGGCCGAGCTCCAGGAGGAGGCCAGGCGCCGGGAGGAGGAGGCCCGGCGTCGCGCCGAGGAGCAGCCCCCGGGTGCGCAGGCCCCGGGCGCCGCTGCCGCTGCCGCCGCCGGTTCGGCGCTCGGCGCGCAGCCGGGAGCCCCGTGGCCCCCGTCCGGCCAGCCCGACCAGTCTGGTCAGCCCGGACAGCAGCCCTCCGAGCAGCAGACCCCGGGCCAGCAGGCCTCGGGACCGCAGTCCCCCGCCCAGCCGTTCCCCGGCGCCCAGCAGCCCACGCACCAGCCTCCCGGTGCGCACCAGCCTCCGGGCTTCCCGCCCGCCGCGCAGCCGCCCTCCGGCCCCCAGCAGGGACACTCCGTCCCGCCCGCGGCCCCGTCCGGACCGCAGCAGGGCATGTTCTCGCCCCAGCGCCAGGCGGGACCGCAGCACCCGCCGTCGGGACCCCAGGCCGGTTACCGCCAGCCCCCGCCACCCCAGCAGGGCGGCTTCGGCCCGCCCGGGTACCCACCCCAGCAGCAGATGGGCGGCCCGAACTCTCCGGGGCGTCCGCCGCAGGGCATGCCCCCGAACGCTCCGCCGCCCGGGCAGCGGATGAACCGGCCGGGCCCGCCGCCCGGTTACCCGCCGACCCCCGGCCCCATGGCCAACGCTCCCGGCGGGCAGCCGCCGATGGGCGGACACCCGGGAGGTCCGCAGTGGGGTCAGCCGGGTCCGGGACAGCCCCCCGGTCCGGGGCAGCCCTACCAGCAGCACCGCCCGCAGAAGCCCAAGAAGAAGCGGGGATGCAGGAACTGCGGCTGCGGCTGCTTCACCTTCCTGCTCATCCTGCTCGTCGTCCTGGTCCTGGGCTACCTCCAGTTCTGGGGCGTGTGGGACTGGATGTACGAGATCTTCAACGTCGGTGAGCCGCCCGGCGTCTCGGACGCCTGGATCTGGGACTGACCCGGATTCCCAGGGGCGGTCGGACACACTCCGGCCGCCCCTTCGTCATCCCCCGGGGCTCCCCGCAACCCCTAAGCTGACCGGTATGAATGACAGTTTGGTGTGGATTGACTGCGAGATGACGGGGCTGGACTTCGAGAGCGACGCGCTGATCGAGGTGGCCTGTCTGATCACCGACGGCGAGCTCAACATCCTCGACGAGGGCGTGGACGTCGTGATCAGACCGCCGCAGGCCGCACTGGACCGCATGGGGGACTTCGTCCGCGACATGCACACCACCTCCGGCCTGCTGGAGGAGCTGGACAAGGGCGTGAGTCTCCAGGAGGCCGAGGACCTCGTCCTGGAACACATCCACCAGTACGTGACCGAGCCGCGCAAGGCTCCGCTGTGCGGCAACTCGATCGCCACCGACCGCACCTTCCTGGCCCGTGACATGAAACGCATCGACGAGTTCCTGCACTACCGGATGGTCGACGTGTCCTCCATCAAGGAGCTGCTGCGCCGCTGGTACCCGCGCGTGTACTACGCGAGCCCGGAGAAGAACGGCGGGCACCGGGCGCTCGCCGACATCACCGAGAGCATCCACGAGCTGCGCTACTACCGTGCCGCGGCCTTCGTGCCCGAGCCCGGCCCGAACTCGACCACCGCCCGCGCCATCGCCGCCGACGTGGTGGCCGGGGGCACCGGCACGCGGGCGCGCGAGGAGGCCGCCGGAGACGACGCGGCGGAAAACTGATCGAAGCACTCCCCGGAGTCCGCTAAGCTTTCATACGTACGCGGGGCCGAGAGGTTCAGCGCACGTGGTGGGTGTAGCTCAGCCGGTAGAGCACTTGGTTGTGGTCCAAGAAGTCGCGGGTTCAAGTCCCGTCACTCACCCCAGAGGCTTAAGCCCCTGACCAGCGGAAACGCATAGTGGTCAGGGGCTTTCGCGTTGTCGGGGGGTCAGCACCAGCGGGTGCACGGGGGTAAAGGTTCACCCGGTGAGTGTGCACCACCCATCCCGTCACTCACTACCGGGCAAAGGGCGCCCCCGGGTGCACGGACCGGAGGCCTTCAGGCTGACATCCCACACTCCGAGAGCACAAGGCCACGCCCTCGCAGCGCCGCCTTCACTCCCCCGACTGATTCCGCACTCCCCGCCTCCCACGAGTCTGTTCTCGAAGGTCTTGTCCAAGAGCCGATGGAATGCGCGGGTGGCGCTCAGCCCTCCCGCGGCCAGTTCTGGAGAGCGGCGCGGGCGAACAGCCTCCCCTGGGGGGTCGGCCGTGCGTCCATGCCCCGCTCCGTCAGTGCCCCGAGGAAGGTGAGCACGGTGTGGGAGTCACGGACCAGACCGAACACCTCGCCCGGCGACGGCACCCCGTCCGGCGTGGTGTGGTTCCGCCACCCCAGCGCCGCCATGGCCCGGCCCGTCGCCGCGAGGACGTCGTCTCCCCCGGCCACCGCGAGCAGCAACAGCAATCCTCCCTGGTCGTATCCCGTCCTGTCCTCATCCGCAGGCATCCGCTCCGCCAGCTGGGTCCACAACGCGACCGGGTCCCCGTCCACTTTCCGTCCGGCCGGGGTACGCATCAGCTTTCCCCGGTAGCGGCGCAGCAGCTTCATCCGCTGCGCCGTCTCCCGGAACACGCGGACGGGCACGGTCTGGTCCTCGCGGTTGAGCTTGCCGACCCAGTCGCCGCGCAGGCCGAGCACGTCGGCGGAGGCCTCCACATCAGCGGGTTTGAGGTATCCCATCTGGGTGAGCGGCAGCCCTTCGGCCCCCGCGTGTTCGAGCAACCAGGCGTAGGGCGCGGTCATCCGGCGAGCGGCGGCCTCATCGACCTGCGCCGGTTCCGTCAGCCCGGCGCGGTCGACCATGGCGGCCAGCAGCTCTTCCGCCTCCGGCCCCTGGTAGGAGGCATCGATGAGAAGGTCGGCGACCGGACCGGGAAGAAGGGGTGTTCCCCGCTCCTCCCCGGCCGACGACAGCTCCCTCTCGGCCGGGCCGGTCTCGGGGAACAGCCGCCGCAGCCTCTTGTCCACCTTGTCCCGGTCGAACGGCTTCGGCGCCCAATGAGTGGGGTCGTCGTCCTCCCCGTACGCGGCGCGGTATTCGGTCACCGCCTCGGTATGGTGCGGGTGCTCCGGGTCGTTGACGGCCTCCCAGAACTCATACTGGTACGGCCCTCCGGAGTCGTCCACAGGTGAGGCGCGCCGCCCGTCCGCGCATCTCGCCCGGGGTGTGTCGGCGGTCAACGGGGCGGTGTCCCGGAGGGTGAGAGCCAGCTCCCAGTCGTCGCCGAAGTCGTACAGGTAGAAGAGCCGGTCGCCCTTGCGTTCCAGGACCTCGTCGAGCCGGACGTTCTCCTCGGCGATTCCCCGCTCGCCTTCGTCCACGTCGTAGGGGGACAGGAAATACGTCGTCTTCCGGTCGTAGAAGCGCTTACCGCCCTTGCCGAAGTTGTGCAGATGGCTGTTATCCCAGCCGAACGCGGTCTGCAGGATGTCGTGTACCTCATCCAGGTACAGATCGTAGGCCAGTTCCAGAAGGCGCCACACCGGCGGTGAAGTGTGGGAGAGCTCGACCCGGACCGTGTACAGGGCAGGCTCGCCGCGTCGGGGGAACAGGGTCGGTGTGGTGGGTCCGTACATACCCGCGACGTTACCGAATGGGAATGGACCGTGCCGGGCGTTCGACCAGTATCCGACGCGTCTGCGTCTACGTCTACGGGGAGCCTTCCTCTAGGCTGGGCCCCGTCCCGACCAGCCGACAGCGGAGCCCGACTTGCATATCGAACGTGTGAGCGTCGACGGTGTCCGGGGGTTCCACGGTCCCACCTCCGCCGAGGATCTGGAGTTTCCCCTCCCCTCTGAAGACCACGGCAGCTGGACCGTGCTCGCCGGCCGCAACGGTTCCGGCAAGACGACACTGCTCCGCGCCATCGCCCTCGGTCTGGTCGGCCCGTCCTACGCGCGTAGCCTCGTCCCCGACTTCGAGCACTGGGTCACTCAGGGGGCGGACTCCGCGACGGTCTCCACCACCATCGCCCCCGGCTCATGGGACACCTACACGGGCCCGGGACGCACACCGGAACGTTCCTTCACCGGTGTGATGCGGTGGCGCCGGAGCGAGTCGGCCCGCGGCGGCTCCCGCGTCACAGGCCCGGAGGACATGACGGAGGGCCGTGACACCCGCCTTCCCGGCCGAGGGCCGTGGGCGGAAGACAGCAGCGGCTGGTTCGTCGCCGGGTACGGACCCTTCCGCCGGCTCGAAGGGGGCGCTTCTCCGGCACAGCGCCTGACAATGAGTCCCGGACCTGTCTCACGCCTGGCCAGCCTCTTCAACGAGGACGTCTCGCTGTCCGAGTCCATCGAATGGCTGAAGGACCTGCACCTACGACAGCTTGAGGGCCGTGACAGAGCTGAGGGGCGTCTGGTGTTTGTCACGGACATGCTCAACGACGGCCTGCTCCCCGGCGGCTTCCGCGTCGAACGGGTGGACGCCGACGGCCTGTGGGTGAGCGACGGCACCCACGTGTCCGCGCTGCCCGAGCTGAGCGACGGATACCGAACGGTCACCGCCCTCGTTCTCGATCTGGTCCGACAGGTCTTCTCGGCCGAGGGGGATGACGCACTGGAATACTCGGAGAGTCGTGCGGGCCGCACTCCCGTGGTGATCCTTTCCGGGGTCGTGCTCATCGACGAGATCGACGTTCATCTGCACGTGAGCTGGCAGAAGGCGATCGGCGGCTGGCTCAAACGCCACTTTCCGAGCACTCAGTTCATCGTCTCGTCCCACAGCCCCTACATCTGCCAGAGCGCCGACCCAGGCGGGCTGATCCGGCTGCCTGGAACGAACGAGGAGACCGCACCGCACGCCGTACCGGACGAGCTGTACCAACGCGTCGTCTTCGGAAGCGGTGACGACGCCCTGCTCACCGACCTGTTCGGAATCGATTCCCCCTACTCCGAGCAGGCGGACGAGAAGCGGGAACGGCTCTCGGGGCTGGAGACCCGTGTGCTCCGCGATCTCGCGTCCCCCCAAGAGAAGGAGGAGTACGACGAGCTGCGTCGCATGCTCACGAGTTCCCTGACGGCACGGGTGGACGAGGTCTCCGCACGGCTGGACCGGTACTGAGGTGATCAGGCTTCGGCGCACCGATCCGCCCGGCGAACTCGCCTCCAAGCTCGACGCCCGCACCCGGCGACTGGGGAGCGCGGGCGCCGACACGGCCCGTCGGCGTTGGAAGAGCGCTCGCGACTTGCGGGCGCTGTTGCGAGAGGAGCTGTCCCGGTTCGCCGCGGGATTGGACCGGTGCATGTACTGCGGGGACAACGTCGGAACGGACGTCGACCACGTCGAGCCGATCACCCGGGCGCCCGGCCGCACGTTCGACTGGCTCAACCACCTGCTGGCGTGCTCGCGCTGCAACAGCCAGGCCAAAGGCTTCGCGTTCCCCCTCGACCAGCACGGCGTACCCCTGCTGATCGATCCGACGGCCGAGGACCCCTACGACCACCTGGAGCTGCGGCTGTCGGTCGGACGCTACATACACCTCACTGAGAAAGGCCGTGTCACGATCGAGCTGCTCCGGTTGAACCGGGCGGAGCTCGAACGCGGCCGGGCCTTCGCTTTCGTGCGGACGTCCTCCATGCTGCGGGACGTCTCGCACCTGGTCGAGGGCGGGCGGGCCGACCTCGCGAAGACCGTCATGGAGGCTCTGCGCGGCCAGCCCTTCGTGGACGTGCTGCACGCGATGCTGCGGTTGCGGGGATTGCCTGGAGCGCAGGCTGTTCTGGGCGGCCCGGAGGTCCTCCGTGCGCTGGAGCTCCTCGCCGCACACGACAAGTGATCTTACCTATGTTCGATGGCGTCGATCGTGGAGCCGTCCGGGTCACAGGTGCTCGGGGAACCAGGCGAACTCGTCACGGCTGAGAGACCGAGCGCGACGGGTGGGAGCTGTCCGGCGGCAAGATCGAGATCGGCGAGAACCCGAGGGGGCCCGACCCGCGAGATCGAGGAGGAGACCGGCTGGCACGTTCATGCGGCCGAGATCCTCGACTCGTGTATGCACCACATCACCCAGGTGGAGCGGGGCGGCAGAGGTGTCAACGCCGCACCACCCTCTGGCGACCAGGCTGCGGACGGACATTGACCAGGGAAATTCGTTCGTAAGCGCCCTCCTCCAAAAGGACTGGGCGCAACCCGGCGATCCCGATCGTGGCCGGGAAACGGTACAACTGGGAAGCCGAACCGGGCGCTGCCGGAGAGACCCCCTCACAAGAAACGTCACCACATGACCGATCACAGCCCCTACGTCGGACGGGTGTACGCGGCCTTGTCCAGGTCGATGAGTCTGCGCAGCCTGGAGATCGGCCGCACGACTACGAACCGCTGGGCGCGTGCGCGTCTGCGCTCCCCCTTCCCCAAGGGCATTCGCGGCGGATCCGTCGAGTGGAGCGACGATGCCGGTTGGTCGCTGCTCCTGTCCGTCCTGGACGAACCGGAGCAGCGGTACTGGCTGAACCTCGCTCCGGTCGCCGGTGTGTCCGTTGTCGCGGACTGGGCTCTCCAACTGGTCGAGGAAGTCCGGACTCCGCACGCGGGCCTCCTGTTCTCCCTGGTGGATCTCCACACGAAAAGGGTGTCGCACACCGAGCCGCCGGAGAAGGTGGACCGGGAGCTTGCGGCCTACGAAGATCCGGCCAAGCGGTACGGCGGGTTCTGGGCGAACGGGCAGCTCCCCGTGGAGAAACCACAGGAGCCCGAGACCAGAGTCGCCGCCCTCTCGCTCACCGACGTGATGCACGACTTCCTGAGCCGGGACGGAATCGACAGCGGCCAGTACGCCGTGCGCGGAGCCCACGAAAAATGGAAGCGTGGGACGTATCTTGGCCTGTTCATCGACGAACGGGCCGGTCGGGACGCGCGGACCGTTCTGGGGCTGGGAACGGTGGCTCCCGCGGGCAAGTCCGGGACCTTCGAACGCAAGGTCGAGATCTCCCATTACGCCCGCCTGTCGCAACCGGTCCCCCTGGAGCTCTTCTCCGATCTGGGCAAGGTCGTCAAGGAGTCCTTCGACCGCAACCGGAATCTGACCCCGGTGGCCGGGCAGAAGATCCTGGCGAGGCTGACCGACAGGTCGCCCGAGGCCGCCCGGCGCATCGCATGGCTCGAAGAGCAGATCAGGCTGGAGGAGCCCGCTACCGAGGACCGTCCGGTCCGGCCGCTGGAACGCGACGCGCTCGGTGTGCTCTTCGAGGCCTTCGACATCGAACGGGAGCACCTGCTGAGCTGGCGTAGGAAGAGCGAGGCCGATCCGTTCCTCACGGGACTCGCCGGTACCCGGAAAGGGGGCCGGTTCAACCCGCAGGAGAAGTGGCAGGTGGACTTCGACGCCACCAACTTCCCCGGCTGGAGGTTCCACAACACCGATCACGTGGCCTGGCGCAGGTTCGAGAACAAGTACGGGTCCAGGTCCCTGCTGGTGGCCAATATCGACCGCACGCCCGCGGAGACCAAGACCGGCGTGGACCTGGTCTACTACAACCCCCACGGCGGCAACTTCGTCATGCTCCAGTACAAGACGATGCGCCAGACCGAGGAGGGCCTGTACAGCAGCATCGACGAGCGGTTCCTCACACAGATCAAGCGCATGCGCGAGCTGGACGAGAAGACCCGCGACACCACGCCCCGGCACCCGGACATCCGCCTCGTCGACACCCCGTGCTTCATCAAGCTGTGCGCTCCCCAGACGCGCATGTCAGCGGGTACCGAACTCATCTCGGGCATGTACTTCACTCGTGAACACTTCGAGATCCTCCACGAACACACCGAGGACCTCGGGCACAGCACGGGCAAGCGGATCCGCCAGGCCTCGATTCCCCGGTACCTGACCGGCACCGACTTCATCTCCCTTATGTCCAACGGCTGGCTGGGCAGCCGAGGCACGGGAACCGAGCAGTTGTACGAACAGCTCGACCTCTCGCTGGCCGAGGGCAGGTCAGTCATGTTGGGGACGCATACGGACGGGCTTCCCCTGATGAACCACAGCTCGGGGCAGTGGCAGGAGAACTTCTGACTCCAAACCAAGGAGAAACAGGTCTAAAATTTCTGATAAGCGGCCTTATCAAGGAATCAACTGCAATCCGGCCGATGGGCTCTCTATGGTGATGGCCATCGCGTTTCACCCGCTGCCCGCGTTTCCCGGGCGGCTCCTGGAACGCGGTGGTCCCATCCTCTTCGTAGACCGTTGATCCGGTCTGCGCTCTTCCCTTAGAGGAATCACCGTGAACACCATGCTCATTATCGCCCTCCTCACAGCGACGGCCGCGGTCTTCGCCGCACTCGGCTACCTGTTCGCCCGTCACCGCTCCGAGTCCCGGAACCGCCATCACAGCGACGAGCGGAACCGACTGCGAACGGACCTGAAGGTCGCCGAGGAACAGCGCGACCAGGCCCATGCCCAGGCCGAGACGCTGCGCACCGAGCGCGACGAAGCCCAGAGCGCGCATCGCGAACGGGAGACCGCCGCGACCGAACAGAACGCCAGGTTGGAAGCCGCGTCCGGGCGGATCGGCGCGTTGGAGGCCGAACTCGACGCCGCCCGGGGCCAGAACCAAAGGGCCGCCGCCGATGCGGGGGGACTGAGGAAGTCCCTTGACGAGAGTCGGCAGCGGATCCGCGACCTGGAGGGGGACCTGACCACCGCCGAAAGAAACAGGGTGGCGCTGGCGACGGTGGCCGACCAGCGGAAGGAACTCATCGACGAACACAAGGCCGTCATCGAGAAGCTGCGCACCGAGCATGCGGAACTGGAGAAGCGGCAGGCCGAGGTGTGAAGTTGCTTCGGTTCGGTTGACACCTGTGAGCTGGGGTTTTACGCGGCCTGAGACAGCGTTGCGAGCTCTTGCTGAAGGGCCTGGATATGGCGACGTTCATACTCGGCGGGGCTGAGCTGGCCGTTCGCCGAATGCCGCCGCCAGGGGTTGTAGAACCCCTCGATATAGGAGAACACCTCCCGCTCGGCATCGGCCCGGGTGGCGAACCGGGTCCGGTCGATCAGCTCGGTCTCCAACGACGCGAAGAAGCTCTCGGTGACCGCGTTGTCAAAGCACGACCCGGTCCGTCCGGTCGAGGGACTGATGCCCGCCTCCTCACAGCGGCGACCAGTTGAATCCACCTTGCGACCCCTTGTCGGAGTGGTGGACCAGGCCCGGGGCGGGGCGGCGGGCGGTCACCGCCATGGCCAGCGCGTCGCAGACCAGCTCAGCACGCATATGCTGGGCCATCGCCCACCCGACGATGCGGCGGGAGAACAGGTCCATGACCACCGCCAGGTAGAGCCACCCCTGATCGGTGGGTACGTAGGTGATGTCGGCGGTCCGCTG